>JBGPEQ010000579.1:0-2951 GCA_041482855.1 Dongiaceae bacterium
CGACGCGGGCGTAGAGCAGGCGCAGATAGTCGTAGATCTCCGTCACCGTGCCGACGGTCGAGCGCGGGTTCTTCGAGGTGGTCTTCTGCTCGATCGAGATCGCCGGCGACAGTCCGTCGATCGAATCCACGTCCGGCTTCTGCATCAGCTCCAGGAACTGCCGTGCATAGGACGACAGCGACTCGACATAGCGGCGCTGGCCCTCGGCGTAGATGGTGTCGAAGGCGAGCGACGACTTGCCGGAGCCCGACAGCCCGGTGATCACCACCAGGCTGTTGCGCGGCATCTCCACGTCGACGTTCTTCAGGTTGTGCTCGCGGGCGCCGCGAACGATGATTTTGTCCTGCATTTCCGGGAGCTGATCACCTATGGACCGAGGTCGGATATTATCGATGCCGTGCGGAAAAGCGACTCGGAAATGGGGCGCGCCGGCGCCTAGCTGACAGTTCCTGCCAATACAACTCTGGCGGGCTATGGCTTGATATGGTTAGACTCTCGCGATGATCGGCCGGCGGGCCCGGCGGCAGCGCGAAAAGGAGGCGGAAGAGAGGTCATGGCAGGCAGCGTCAACAAGGTCATTCTGGTCGGCAATCTCGGCCGCGATCCCGAAATCCGCAGCACGCAGGACGGCACGCGCGTCGCCAACCTCTCGCTCGCCACCTCCGAAAGCTGGCGCGACAAGACCAGCGGCGAGCGCCGCGAGAAGACCGAGTGGCACCGGGTCGTCGTCTTCAACGAGCGCATCGTGGACGTGGCGGAAAAGTACCTGCACAAGGGCTCCAAGGTCTATGTCGAGGGCCAGCTGCAGACGCGCAAATGGACCGACCAATCCGGCCAGGAGAAGTACACCACCGAGATCGTGCTGCAGCGCTTCCGCGGCGAACTCACCATGCTCGACGCCCGCGGCGCCGGCGGCGAGGCCGGCGGCTACGCCGAGCCGGCCCATGAAGGCGCGCCGCAAGCCGGCTCCACCGGCGGCAGCCGGGCGCCCGCATCGGGCGGAGACCTCGACGACGAGATTCCGTTCTGACCGCTATCGCAAGCAATTCAAAAAACGTCACTCACGGGGGGAGACGTCGATGACCAAGGAAGCAATTGCCGCCCTGCGGCAAGGCAAACTGTCGCGCCGCGATCTCAATCGCGCACTGGCCGCGGTCGGCCTCAGCTTTGCGGTGATGCCGTTGACGGCGCGCGACAGCCGGGCCGCGGGCAGCCTCAACTTCTTCACCTGGGGCGGCTATGACGTACCGGATGCAGCCCCTCAGTATGTCGCCAAGCATGGCGGCCCGCCGGAGTTTTCGGTCTTCGCGAGCGAGGAAGAGGCGCTGCAGAAGATGCTCGCGGGATTCGAGCCCGACCTGATGCATCCCTGCAGCTACAACATCAAGCGCTGGAAGGACGCCGGCATCCTGCAGCCGATCGACGTGTCGCGCTTGCCTGAGTACGAGAACATCTGGGAGCGATTCCGGACGATCCCCGAAACCTCCTTCGACGGTAAGGTCTACTTCATGCCCTGGGACGCCGGGCTGTCTTCCGTCCTCTACCGCACCGATCTGGTCGATCCGGCGGATGTCGCCGATCCATCCTGGGGCCTGCTCTTCAACGAGAAGTACAAGGGCAAGCTGTCGATGTACGACACGGACACGACCTTCATCGAGCTCGCGGCGCGCGTGCGCGGTTGGTACAAGGACTATCTTCACTTGAGCGACGAGCAGCTGGCCGAGATCAAGGTCATGCTGGCCAAGCAGCGCGGACTGATGAAGTTCTATTGGAGCGATCAGACCGAGATCGAGCAGGCGATCGCGGCCGGCGAGGTGGTCGCCGCCTATGCCTGGAGCGGCTCGGTCGCGCAGCTGAAGAAGCAGGGCGTGCCGATCGCCTACATGGTGCCCAAGGAAGGCCTGATCGGCTATTCCTGCGGGCTGGTGCGCCACGCCAAGGCGCCGGGCGACGAGCAGGCGGCCTATGATTTCCTGAACGCCATGCTCGATCCGGAGTCCGGCAAGTGGCTGATCGAATCGGCCGGCTATTTCCACTCCAACCGCCGCAGCTATAAGATCGTCGATCCCAAGGTCCTCTCCGACATGGGCGCCAGCGACCCGGAAACGACCTTCGCGGCCCTCTCCATCGATCCCGAGCCCGACGAGCCCTACCGCAGCAAGTACATCGAACTCGTCAACAACGTGAAGGCGGGGTTGTAGGGCGTTTCGCACGGAGGACGCCTGCTCATTCGCCGCGTCCTCCGCGCCTGCACGGGTGCCCATTTCGTTTGTTCGCATCTGCGAAATCTGCTAGGGTTCGAGCGAATCGATGGCCCTGATTTTGGCCCGATAATCCTCTGACATACCTCAGGAAATAGCTTGAACCCGCCGACCGAGCCGCCTGCCTTCGATATCGCGCCGGTGACCATCGAGGAGGAGATGAAACGCTCCTACCTCGACTACGCCATGAGCGTGATCGTGGCGCGCGCGCTGCCGGATGTGCGGGACGGGTTGAAGCCGGTTCACCGTCGCATCCTGTGGGCGATGAAGGAGGGCGGCTACGATTCCAACAAGGCTTTCAAGAAGTCGGCGCGCATCGTCGGCGAGGTGATGGGTAACTACCATCCCCACGGCGACAGCGCGATCTACGAGGCCATGGTCCGGATGGCGCAGGACTTCTCCATGCGCCTCATGCTGATCGACGGGCAGGGAAACTTCGGCTCCATGGACGACGATCCGCCCGCAGCCATGCGGTACACCGAGGCGCGGCTGTCGCGCGCCGCCGAGGCGCTACTCGAGGACATCGACAAGGACACCGTCGATTTCCGACCCAACTACGATGAGAGCCAGCGCGAGCCGTTGGCGCTGCCGGCGCGCTTTCCGAACCTGCTCGTCAACGGCGCCCAGGGCATCGCCGTCGGCATGGCCACCAGCATTCCGCCGCACAACGTCGGCGAGATCTGCGACGCG
>JBGPEQ010000580.1:0-2940 GCA_041482855.1 Dongiaceae bacterium
GGTTCGGCCGGCATCATGAACCACTATTCGCCGGCGCGGCTGACGACGCCGCTCTTGCGCGTCGGCCCGCGCGGCGCCGGCGAGTTCAAGGAGATCGGCTGGGACGAGGCCATGGCGATCGCCGTGGAATGGCTCGGCAATATCCGCAGGAACGATCCGCGCAAGCTGGCGTTCTTCACCGGCCGCGACCAGAGCCAGGCGCTCACGGGCTGGTGGGCGCAGCAGTTCGGCACGCCCAACTACGCTGCCCATGGCGGCTTCTGCTCCGTCAACATGGCGGCCGCCGGCATCTACACCATCGGCGGCTCGTTCTGGGAGTTCGGCGAACCGGACTGGGAACGCACGCGCTATCTTCTGATGTTCGGCGTCGCCGAGGACCATGACAGCAACCCGATCAAGATCGGACTCGGCAAGTTGAAGGGACGGCCGGCGGATCGGCGCGCCAAGTTCGTGTCGGTCAATCCGATCCGGACCGGCTATTCGGCCATCGCCGACGAATGGATCGGCATCCGCCCCGGCACCGACGGGATGTTCGTGTTCGCTCTCATCCACGAGTTGCTCAAGGCCGACAAAATCGACCTCGACTTCCTAGCCCGCTACAGCAATGCACCCTGGCTAGTGGTGCAGGACGCTGGCGGCGCCACCGACGGGCTCATTGCCCGCGACAGCGTCGGCCATCCGCTCTGCTGGGACAAGCAGCGCGGCCAAGCGATCGATGCGCTGCTGCCGGATGTCGCGCCGGCAATGGTCGGAGAGTTCGCGCTCGCCGACGGCCGCCGCGCCGTGCCCGTCTTTCAGCTGATGGCGCAACGCTATCTCGACGCCCGCTACTCTCCCGACGAGGCGGCGAAGTTCACGGGCGTGCCCGCCGCCACGATACGCCGGATCGCCGCGGAGCTGGCGCATGCCGCGTTCGAACAACAGATCGAACTCGAAATCCCCTGGACCGATTGGGCCGGACGCCGGCATGAGCGCATGACCGGCCGTCCCGTCAGCATGCATGCCATGCGTGGTATCTCCGCCCATTCGAACGGCTTCCACACCTGCCGCGCCATCCACCTGCTGCAGATCCTGCTCGGCAGCATCGATTGCCCCGGCGGCTGGCGCTACAAGCCGCCGTTCCCGCGCCACACGCCGCTGGCGCTCAAGCCGGCGGGCAAGCCCGGCGACGTGAAGCCGAACACGCCCCTGCCGGGGCCGCCGCTGGGCTTTCCGACCGGACCCGAAGACCTGCTGATTGCGGCCGACGGCACGCCGTCGCGGATCGACAAGGCGTTCTCGTGGGAGGCGCCGATCGCCGCGCACGGCATGATGCACATGGTCATCGCCAACGCCCACAAGGGCGATCCCTATCCGATCGACACGCTGTTCCTGTTCATGGCGAACATGAGCTGGAACTCCGCGATGAACACCGGCGGGACCATGGCGATGCTGACCGACAAGGACGCGGCGAGCGGCGACTACAAGATCCCCCGCATCATCTACGCCGACGCCTACTTCTCGGAGATGGTGGCCTACGCCGATCTGGTGCTGCCGGACACCACCTATCTCGAGCGCCACGACTGCATCTCGCTGTTCGACCGCCCGATCTGCGATGCCGACGGCGCCGGCGATGCCATCCGCCAGCCGGTGGTGAAGCCCGACCGCAATGTGCGACCGTTCCAGGATGTGCTGATCGATCTTGGCGCGCGGCTGGGCTTGCCCGGCCTGGTCAACGCCGACGGCGCGGCCAAATATCCGGGCTTCTATCCCGACTACATCGTCAATCACGAGCGCGTTCCCGGCGTCGGCATGCTCGCGGGCTGGCGCGGCGCGGACGGCGACAAGCAGTGCGTGGGCGAGCGCAATCCGCGCCAGCTCGAGCGCTATATCGCCAATGGCTGCTTCTGGCGCTATGAGCTGCCCGAGGAGCACAGGTTCTATCGCCACGCCAACAAGGGCTATCTCGATTGGGCGCACTCGGTGGGATTTATTGCGCGGCCGACCCAGGTGATCTTCCAGCTGTACAGCGAGCCGCTGCAGAAGTTTCGCCTGGCCGCGCGCGGGCACGGCCCTCTGCAGCCGCCCGACCGTTTTCGCGCGCGCATCGACGCGCATTTCGATCCGCTGCCCATCTGGTACCCGCCGTTCGAGGAGGCCGCGATCGACGGCGCCAGCTTTCCGCTCCATGCGCTGACGCAGCGGCCGATGGCGATGTACCACTCGTGGGGCTCGCAGAACGCGTGGCTGCGGCAGATCCATGGGCACAACCGGCTCTACATGAACCGCCGAACGGCCGAACGGCAGGATCTCCGCGATGACGACTGGGTGTGGGTGATCAGCCATCATGGCCGCATCCGCGGGCAGCTCAAGCTGATGGAAGGCGTGAACGAAGACACGGTGTGGACCTGGAATGCGATCGGCAAGCGCAAGGGCGCCTGGAACCTGGCGGCGGACGCGGCCGAGAGCGGGCGCGGCTTTCTGCTCAACCACGTGATCTCCGAGCTGCTGCCGCCGCAACCGGATGGCCACCGCTACGCCAACAGCGACCCCATTACCGGCCAGGCCGCCTGGTACGACCTGCGCGTGCGTGTGGAGAAGGCAAAGCCCGAGGAGGCCGGCGAAACCTATCCCACCTTCGCCACGCTGACGCCGCCGCCGGGCATGGCGGCGCGGCCGACAGTGTTGACCTATGGGGCCGAGTTTCGGGAGCGGGATTGGATGGAGAGACCGAGTACAACACCCTCACCCTTACCCTCTCCCGCAAGCGGGAGAGGGGACACCGTTGGTGCGGTCAGTCTCGATAGCCCCCTCTACCGCGAAGCGGGGGAGGGCGGGGGTGAGGGGCTGCGGCCATGACCTCTCTGCCGGCCAACCCCAGCGCGAAGAAGCTCGGACTCGTCATCGATCTCGACATCTGCGTCGGCTGTCATGCCTGCGCTGTCAATTGCAAGGAGTGGA
>JBGPEQ010000581.1:0-2937 GCA_041482855.1 Dongiaceae bacterium
CGATGTTTTCGACGACGGCGGCGATGGCGGCCGACGGGGCAGGATTCGGTGCGGGAGCGGCGTTGGCAAAACGCGACGTGGCGGCGGGATGCGGCGCAGGCTCACCCTCGGCATTCGCCATGGCGTTGATGACCGCTTCGATCCGCAGCAACCCGTCGACGGCGATCGGGACGATGCGATCGGTCGATGCCGGGCGCCGCGCGCTCGCCGATTCGAGGCTCTCCAAGACGAGGCCAGCAGACGCCTGTAGCGCGGACATGCCAAGGAATTTCGAGGTCTCCTGCACCGAGCGCACCTGGTGAAGAAGATCGCCCAGGGCCGCGGAATCGCCGGGCATGCGGCGCAGGCGTTCCACCGCCGCCCAGCAGGCCGTCAAGCACTCCGTGGTTTCGCCGAGAAAGACCTTGAGAAGGTCGTCCATCAATAAATCCATCGACACGCGGGCGCGGGCGAACGGCCGGTCCCGTTCGTTTCCATCCGCCACCGTCCGCTTGGGCCGGGTTAACCCTGTCAGAATGTGATTAATATCCGATGAAAACTAGCCGCGGCTGCACCCCGCGCGGGCGACTAGGCCGCCGGAATCGAGGCCGACAGCCGGACGCCCGACGGCTGGGCCGCCGCTTCGAGACGGCCGCCGGCCGCCTCGGCGAGGCGGGCGGTAAAGAAGCCATGGACGCTGCGGGCGGTGAGCGGTGGCGGTGGGTCGGCCGGGGCGGTCATGGCCGCGCCGACCTCATCGGGAAGGCGGGCATCGCGCCCGGCGGCCACCGCCGACACGATCAGGCGACTGCCGACGCCCTGCAGCGCCACCGCGATCTCGCCGCCGCGCGGCAGCATTTCCGTGCCCAGCAGCACGAGATTGAGCGCGAGCTTGGGGGCCGCCGCCGGAACGTTAAGACCGGCCGGGGCAGCGCCCCAGACCAGGGTCGTCTTGGGGCCATCGACCAGGCCCTCGGCCAGCTGCTTGGCAGTCTCCCAGCGCAGGCTGGTATCGGAGCCGGCGGTGCCGTAGGCCATGCGGAAGAACTCCAGCAAGGCCGATGCCCGGCGGACGCAATTGACCGAGAGCTTCAGGGCGTCGTCGCTCAGCTCGTCGTGGGCGTCTTCCAGGAGCTCCAGCCCATTGCCGACCGCGCCGATCGGGCTGATGAGATCATGACAAATCCGCGAGGCCAGCAATTCGAGCACCCGCAAATCGACCTTTAAGCCCATCGCACTCCCTCTTCATGCCGCTCGGCGAGGATGGCGACCACCGTCAATGTCGCGCGCCCTGCCCTCGATGTCGCCCCTTGCACTTTTCCGGGCGGCGATGTCCTTATACATAATTCCTGTAGTTGAAAGGGAAATTGCTCCCTGGGCCGATCCATGTCGTTCACCCTGGTGCCTGGAATGCTGGTGCGACATCCGGAGCGGCCGGATTGGGGCCTGGGCCAGGTGCAGTCGGTGGTCGGCGCGCGCATCACCGTCAACTTCGAGAACGCGGGCAAGCTGCTGATCAACGGCGAAGTCATCGCATTGGAGACGGTCGACAGCGACGCCGGTACAAGCGCGTAGACGGGCCGCGCCACCTCAATCACAACGGCAAGAACGCGAGATGTCAGCAGGTCAAGATCATACGCCCGGACGAGCCTCCGGCGCGGCGGCCAACGGCAAGGCCCGCCTCCATCCCGGCGCTGGCCGCCGCCAGGCGGTGCCGCATCCGAAGGGCCGGCAGCTCGACCCGGCGGCGCTGCGCGCGGTGCAGGCCCTGCTCGGCGCGCGGTCGCGCCAGCGCGATCTGCTGATCGAGCATCTGCATCTGATCCAGGACAAGCATGGCTGCCTCTCCGCCGCCCACCTGGCGGCCCTGGCGCATGAGATGCGGCTGGCGCTGACCGAGGTCTACGAGGTGGCGACGTTCTATGCCCACTTCGACGTCGTCTTGGAGGACGACACGCCGCCACCGGCGCTCACCATCCGCGTCTGCGACAGCTTGACCTGCGAGATGCTGGGCGGGGCGCAACTGCTGGCGGGGCTGAAGGCCAGGCTCGGCGACGGGGTTCGCGTGGTGCGCGCGCCCTGCATGGGCCGCTGCGAGCATGCGCCGGTGGCCGAGGTCGGGCACTATCACCTGGATAACGCCACGATCGACGGCGCGGCGGCAGCGGCGACCGCCGGCCGCACCCATCCGGAGATGCCGGCCTACGAAGCGCTCGATGCCTATCTGGCGGGCGGCGGCTATCAGCTGCTCGGGGATTGCCGCGCCGGCAAGCGGACGGCCGACGAACTGATCGCGATCATGGAATCCTCGGGCCTGCGCGGACTCGGCGGCGCGGGGTTTCCGTCGGGGCGCAAGTGGCGGTTCGTGCGCCAGGAGGCCACGCCGCGGCTGATGGCGATCAATGCCGACGAGGGCGAGCCCGGGACGATCAAGGACCGCGTCTATCTCGAGGCCAATCCGCACCGCTTTCTCGAGGGCATGCTGGTCGCGGCCTGGGTGGTCGAGGCGACCGATGTCTACGTCTATCTGCGCGACGAGTATCCGGCGGTGCGCGAGATCCTGCTGAAGGAGATCGCCGCGCTGGAGCAGCGGGGTCTAGACGGCGCGACCCGCATTCATCTGCGGCGCGGCGCCGGCGCCTATATCTGCGGCGAAGAGTCGGCGATGCTGGAATCGATCGAGGGCAAGCGCGGGCTGCCGCGGCACAAGCCGCCGTTCCCGTCCCAGGTTGGTCTGTTCGGGCGGCCGACCCTGATCCACAACGTGGAGACCGTGTACTGGGTGCGCGATATCGTCGAGAAGGGTGCGGGCTGGTGGAAGAGCCACGGCCGCAACGATCGCCAGGGCTTGCGCAGCTATTCGGTGTCGGGGCGGGTGAAGAATCCAGGCATGAAGCTGGCGCCGGCGGGCATCACGGTGTGCGAACTGATTGACGAGTTCTGCGGCGGCATGGCCGA
>JBGPEQ010000582.1:0-2936 GCA_041482855.1 Dongiaceae bacterium
CAGCCTCAACTTCACCGCGCGGCGCGGCCTTGCCGTCGGTGTCGCAACGGCTGGCGCCACCGGCGGCCAGCTCGTGGTCATTCCGATTCTGGCCCGCGTGCTCGAACATACGGACTGGCGCACGAGCTACATTGCCATCGGCATCATCGCGCTGGCCCTGGCGCCCGTCGTCTTCCTATTCGTCCGCCCGCGCGCGGCCGACATCGCCGCGCGGCAGGAACGCCGGGCGGAGTCGGATCCGATGACCGAGCGGCTCTGGTTCCTCATGCGCTCGCCCACTTTTCATCTCCTGTTCTGGAGCTACTTCATCTGCGGCATCACGACCTCCGGCGTTATCGAGGCGCACCTTATTCCATACTCGGTGTTCTGCGGCTTCCCGGTGGCCGCCAGCAGCGATGCATTCGGCCTGCTGATGGCCTTCAATCTCGGCGGCATGGTGCTGGCGGGTTGGCTCTCCGATCGCATGAACCGTCCGCTGCTCCTGGGGGCGATCTATGTCCTGCGCGGGTTCTCGTTCATCATCCTGATGTTCATCGCTGGCGATCCCGTGCTGCTCGTGACTTTCGCTGTCGTGTTCGGCGTGTTCGACTACTCGACCGTGCCGGTGACGGCGAGTCTGGCGGCCAGTCATCTCGGCCTGAAGATCATGGGCCTCACGATGGGCATGCTCACGACCGGCCACGCTCTAGGCGCCGCTCTCGGCGCCCAGATGGGCGGCGTACTTTTCGACCTGCTGAATACCTATCAGTGGACCTGGATCGTGGCCCTGATCACGGCGCTCCTCGCCGGCGTCCTCTGTTTCGTCATCCGCGAGAATCGAGATCGTGGCTGGCTGGTCCCGGCGCCGGCGTAGGGGCGGCCACGCCGGAGCGCCGCTACATATGCTCGCTGCGTTCAGTACCTGTCCGGACGGAACCCGTTGATATCGATATCCGGCTTCTTCCCCCCGATCAGGTCGGCGACGATGCGGCCGGAGCCGCAGGCCATGGTCCAGCCCATATGGCCCTGGCCGGTGTTGATCCACAAGTTCTCGTAGCGGGTGCCACCGATGATCGGCGGTCCGTCGGGCGTCATCGGCCGCAGGCAGGCCCAGTGACTGGGACGGTCGAAGGCGCCGGCGTTGGGGAACAGCTCGCGCGCCACCCGCAGCATGAGCGCGAAATCCTTGGCCTCGTAGCCGGTGTCGTAGCCGGCAAAGTCGGCGGTGGCGGTGAGCCGCAGCTTGTCGCCCATGCGGCAGAACGCGATCAGGTTCCCTTCGTCGACGCCGGGGATCGTCGGCGCGCCATCGAACCCCGCGGTCGGTATCGTCACCGAATAGCCCTTGATCGGATAGACCGGCAGCTTCATCTCCAGGCCGCGCGCCACCAGCGGGCTGTAGCTGCCCAGCGCCAACACATAGCCGCCGGCGCTGAGCCTGCCGCGCTCGGTGATCACGCCCGCAATGCGGTCGCCCTCGGTCGCGATGCCCGTGACCGTCGTGTTGAACTGGAAGGTCACGCCGCGCGCCTTGCACAGCTCGGCGAGTTTTTCCGTGAAGACGAAGGCGTCCCCGCTCTCATCCTGCGGCGCGTAGATGGCGCCGGCGAGCCGGGCCTTGAAGTGGGCGAGGGCGGGCTCGAGGGTGGCGATGCCATCCGGATCGAGCGCGGTAAGGCCGAGCCCCTGGTCATTGAGCATGGCCATGTTGGCCAGCCCGGTCTCCAGGTGCTGCTTGTCCCGGTAAAGGTAGAGCGCGCCCTTCGCCGTCTCGTCATAGGCGATGCCGGTCTCGCGGCGCAGCGCGATCAGGGCCTCGCGGCTGTAGATGTTCAGCTTGACCTTCACCAGCGTATTGGCGCGGTTGCGGGCCGTCGTGCAGTTGGCGAGGAAGCGCAAGCTCCAGGCCCACAGCCGCGGGTCGGCCTTGAGACGGAAGCGCAGTGCCGTATCCGTCCGGAACAGCGATTTCAGCAGCAGCATCGGCGCCCGCGGGCTGGCCCAGGAATAGGAATGGCCGGGCGCGATCATGCCGGCATTGGCGAAGCTGGTCTCGCGGGCGACGCCGTCGCGCCGGTCGATCACCGTCACTTCGTGGCCGGCCTGAGCCAGGTACCAGGCCGTGGTCACGCCCATGAGGCCGCCGCCCATGACGATGATCTTCATGTCCCCCCCCGATCGCGCTTTCCGGCCCTGGCCGGCTTCAGGTGAAATCTGAAACGACGGAATATTGTCTCGCCAATTCAGCGGCATGCTACTGCGTCTCCCACCGATTTGGTAGATTTCTCCTGGTTGTCGCGGCGGCCCCGTCTTTGCCATATTGCAAGGCTATCGACTTGAGCTATTGATGGAGTTCGAATCCCCAGGTGGTTGATGGAGGCTGCAATGTCGACTCTTGCGCGCTTGGCCATCGCGGCGTGGACGGCCGCCGCCATCGTTGGAATGCTCGCCACGATCCGCGTCGCGGAAGCGCAGGATACCAACATCAGGCGGCTGCTCAGTCCCGAAGAGACTCGGCAGTGCATCTGCAAGGAAGCCGAAATCGAGCAGCTGCAGGCCAAGATGGCCGAGTCCGATCCGCTGCAGCAGGAATTCGATCGCCTCGACAAGATCGTCGAAAACGCCCGCCCCAATATTGACACAACGGATGCGGCGGAGGTCGACAGCTTTCGCCGCCTCTACAACCGGCGCGAAGCCCTGCGCCTGCAACTGGAGGCGGAGCGCGGCCCCTATATAGCCCAGGTGAATGGCATGGCCACGGCCTACAACGCGCGCTGCGCCAGCGCGCGAATGCTCAAGGTCAATGTCGACGCCGTGAACGCCGATCCGAACGCCTGCGTGAAGCCGCAATGAGACTCGGGGCCAGGGCGCCGTCGCGGCCGGTCTCTACTGGTATCAGCAAACAGGCTCGGACGCAGCAGCGGCGGCGGAGTGAACGGCGTCGCGCTCCTCGGAGC
>JBGPEQ010000583.1:0-2936 GCA_041482855.1 Dongiaceae bacterium
GCCCAGGTGGAACAATGCTTCCGCGTGATCGGCTGCTTCCGCAATCGTCTGCCGAAAGGCCTCTTCGGCCGCCGCTGCGTCCTTTCGGGCTAGATGGACCTGTCCAAGATTGTAGAAGAATGCCGGGCGCTGACGGATAGCAATCGCCTGCCCGATCAGATCAATGGCGTCCTCGTGCCGCCCTGACTGGTGCGCTATGAGGCCCAGGAAATGAAGCGCATCCGGATTGCCTGGCTGCTCGGCCAATACCTGTCGGTAGCGTGCTTCCGCCTCCTTCAGTCGGCCGGCTTGATGCAGTGCCAGCGCCTGCTGCAAAGTTCCCGATGTCATCGCCGTTTCGTAGATCGATGCGCGCGTTCTGTCGTGGGCTTGCCACAAATGGGCGGGCGCTGCAATCTGCCTGTGCCGTGTCCCATCTCCCGCCGACTATCGACAGCGACTCAGAGGCCATCGCCGCGCAGTTGGCGGCGGTGCACGCCCGCATCGCAGCCGCGGCGAAGGACTCCGGCCGCGCCCCTGCATCCGTCACCCTGGTCGCGGTCAGCAAGACACAATCGGCCGAGCGGGTGACGGAAGCGCTCGCGGCGGGACAGCGCGTCTTCGGCGAGAACCGCGTTCAGGAAGCGGTGGCCAAGTGGCCGGCGCTGAAGGAGGCTTGGCCGCAGGTCGAGCTCCATCTCATCGGCCCGCTGCAGACGAACAAGACGAGGGAGGCCGTCGCGCTCTTCGACGTCATCGAAACCGTCGATCGGCCGAAGCTGGCGCAGGCGTTGACGGCGGAGATGACGCGCAGCGGCCGCCGCCCGGCCTGCTATGTGCAGATCAACACCGGCGAGGAGCCGCAGAAGGCGGGCGTCATGCCGGCGGCCGCCGATGAATTCATCCGATACTGCCGCGAAGAAGCAGATCTGCCGGTGGTCGGCCTCATGTGCATTCCCCCGGCGGATGACGAGCCGTCGCTCCATTTCGCCCTGCTGGCGGAAATCGCGCGCCGCCACGGGATCGACATCCTGAGCATGGGAATGAGCGCCGACTACGAGATTGCGATCAAGCTGGGGGCGACCCACGTCCGCATCGGTACGGCGATCTTCGGCGAGCGGCCCCCCGCCTCGCCGCCGGCCTAACGGACGGCCGCGGCCGCGATCTCCAGAACGGTGTCCGGTCCTGCGCCGGCCAGGATGTCCAGGAGGTCCTGGCGGGCCAGCGCGACGCAGCCGCGGGTCGGCCGATAGTCTACACTGGCCAAGTGCATGAAAATCGCGCTGCCCATTCCCGCGACCACCGGCGCGTCGTTATGGCCGATGACGACGATGACATCGTAGAGGGCATCCGCGCGCCACAGTTCCTCGTGACGCGCGGCATAGGGCAGCCGCACCGGTCTGTTGTACTGCCGATCCGCCGGATCGTCGCACCAGCCGTCGTCAGGCGCCAGTTGAGCGACCGGCAATCGCGTGCTCGGAGCGGACAACCGATCCGGCCGATAGAGCACGCGGCGCAGCGGAAAGCGGCCGATGGGCGTGACTCCGTCCCCTTCCCGCTTGTCGCCGTGCACGCCGCCCCGGCCGAGGGCGCAGCGGTAGGCGCGGTTCTCCCACTGCAGTTCGCCGGCTGCGCTGACGCGGATATTCAAGGTGGCGCTCAGAACAGGTGGCCGAACTTGACCGCCTTCGTTTCGAGATAGCGGTCGTTGTGGGCGTTCGCCGGGAAGACATGCGGCACGCGCTCCACGACCGCAATGCCGCAGCGCGCAAGTCCCGCCATCTTGGTCGGGTTGTTGGTCATCAGGCGGACCTCGCGGAAGCCCAGCTGGCGAAGCATCTCGGCCGCCGGGAGATAGACACGCTCATCGGCATCGAATCCCAGCTGCTCGTTGGCATCGAACGTATCGACGCCCTGGTCCTGCAGGCGGTAGGCGCGCAGCTTGTTGACCAAGCCGATGCCGCGGCCCTCCTGCGCGAGATAGATCAGCAAGCCGTGTCCGTGGCGCGCGATCTCCGCGATGGCGCCCCGTAGTTGGTCGCCGCAATCGCAGCGCAGACTTCCCAGGAGGTCGCCGGTGAAGCACTCGGAATGCAGTCGCGTCAGGACCGGGCGGTCGCGCGGCGGCTCGCCGATGATGATGGCAAGATGCTCGGTCCCCCCGTCGCCCGGCCGAAAAGCGATCACCCGCGTGTTTTCCGCGCCCGCCAAGGGAACCCGCGCCTCGCTCACGATTCGCAGGCCACGGGCGGCTACCAATTGGTAGCTGTCGATGGCGCCGACGGAGACGTCGAGCAGATCCCGCGAGCGCGCCCAATCGGCAGCGTGGGTCGCGGACTGCAGTCGCAGGGGCGCCACGATGGCAGCCGGCAGCAGCCGCGCCAGCTTGGCCAGTTCAACCACCGCAGTTGCGATATCGACGGGAACCTCACTGCGGGTCAGGCCGGCAGGCTTGCTGGCCAGCGGCGGGGCGGTCGGGTCCGCCAAGTGCCCGAGAACGTCGGCCGGAAGCCTGGCCGGCAGCAACATCGACACGACCTTCGTGGACTGCTGTCCGAGGCCGAGCGCGGCCGCCCGCTCTGCCGTCAGCACGAGATGCGGATCGCCCTCCCCCATGGCCCGCAGCCGGGCGACACCCTCGTCCTCGGCCGTCTCGGCCGCCACGACCAGCCACACGCGGGTCGTCAGGTCATGCAGAACCACCAGACCGCCGCGGCGCAGCTCTGCCGTTGCCCGATCGACAGCAACCAGTATGGCGGGATCGCCGGATCCCGCGGGAGAGATCTTAGCCCGTGTGCTACTCATCGTCGCCGTGATCAGTCGAATTAACCATACGTTACGGCACCGACCTGGCGGCATTACGCCCGGCGGCACTGACTTGGTCAAGCCACAGGTTCAGCACCCAATATGGGATGCAATGGCGTCGCGAGAAAGCCCGAATCCGGGTGCGGCGCATA
>JBGPEQ010000584.1:0-2933 GCA_041482855.1 Dongiaceae bacterium
CATGTCGTCATACTCGCCGGCGACGATTCCCTTGAAGCCCTTGATCGTGTCCTCGAGCTTGACGAAGACGCCCGGACTGCCGGTGAAGACCTCGGCGACGTGGAAGGGCTGCGAGAGGAAGCGCTGGATCTTGCGGGCCCGGGCCACGACCAGTTTGTCTTCTTCGCTCAACTCGTCCATGCCCAGGATGGCGATGATGTCCTGGAGCGACTTATAGGTCTGCAGCACCCGCTGCACGTCGCGGGCGACCTGGTAATGCTCGTCGCCGACCACGCGGGGATCGAGGATGCGGCTGGTCGAATCCAGCGGATCGACCGCCGGATAGATGCCGAGTTCGGCAATCTGGCGCGACAACACGGTCGTCGCATCGAGATGAGCGAACGATGTGGCGGGCGCCGGGTCGGTGAGGTCGTCGGCCGGCACGTAGATCGCCTGCACCGAGGTGATCGAGCCCTTCTTCGTCGTGGTGATGCGCTCCTGCAACGTGCCCATGTCCGTGGCCAAGGTCGGCTGATAGCCGACCGCCGACGGGATGCGGCCCAGCAGCGCCGACACCTCGGAGCCCGCCTGGGTAAAGCGGAAGATGTTGTCGACGAAGAACAGCACGTCCTGTCCCTCTTCGTCGCGGAAATATTCGGCGACGGTGAGGCCGGTGAGGCCGACGCGGGCGCGGGCGCCCGGCGGCTCGTTCATCTGGCCATAGACCAGGGCCACCTTGGAGCCGGGGCCGTCGAGCTTGATGACGCCGGATTCGATCATCTCGTGATAGAGGTCGTTGCCCTCGCGCGTGCGCTCGCCGACGCCAGCGAACACCGATACGCCGCCATGCGCCTTGGCGATATTGTTGATGAGCTCCATGATAATGACGGTCTTGCCGACGCCGGCGCCGCCGAACAGCCCGATCTTGCCGCCCTTGGCATAGGGCGCCAGGAGGTCGACCACCTTGATGCCGGTGATCAGCACCTGCGCCTCGGTCGACTGGTCGATAAAGGCGGGGGCCGGGCGATGGATTGGATAGCGCTCCTTGGAATTGACCGGACCGCGCTCGTCAACCGCCTCCCCGACAACGTTCATGATGCGGCCCAGCGTCTCCGGTCCGACTGCCACGGTGATCGCCGCGCCGGTGTCGGCCGCTTCCTGCCCGCGGACGAGGCCGTCGGTCGTGTCCATGGCGACCGTGCGCACCGTCTTCTCGCCCAGATGCTGCGCCACCTCAAGAACCAGACGCTTGCCCTGGTTCTCCGCATGCAGCGCATTCAGAATCGCCGGCAGATCGCCCTCGAACTGCACGTCAACGACGGCGCCCAGAACCTGGGTGATCTTGCCGACTAAGTTCTTCGCCATGGGAGCGCTCCTCATCCTTCTCCGGGCCGCCGCCTAGACGGCCTCAGCGCCGGAGATGATCTCGATCAATTCCTTGGTGATGTAGGCCTGGCGCGATCGGTTGTAGTTGATGGTCAGCCGGTTGATCATGTCGCCGGCGTTGCGCGTGGCGCTGTCCATCGCTGTCATCCGCGCGCCCTGCTCGCTGGCGCCGTTCTCGAGCAGCGCCCTGTACACCTGCACCGACAGGTTGCGTGGCAGCAGCTGGGCCAGGATATCCGTCTCATCCGGTTCGTATTCGTAGATGGCGCCGGCCAGGGCTGTGTCCGCGGCCGTGCCAGCGGCGGGTGGTGCGAACGGGATAAGTTGCTGGGTCGTGACGAACTGTGTCATTGCCGACTTGAAGCGGTTGTAGATGATCGTGCAAACGTCGAACTCGCCGGCCTCGTACATCCGCGCGATGCGCTCGGCCACGCGATCGGCTGCATCATAGGTCAGCCGCGGCTTGGCGATCTCCTCGATCGTGCCGATGATGAGACTGCCGAAATCGCGCCGCAGCTGGTCGCGCCCCTTGCGACCGACGCAAAGGACCTTCACCTGCTTGCCGCCCGCAATGAGCTCGCGAATGAGCCGCCGCGCCCCGCGCACGATCGTGGAGTTGAATCCGCCGCAGAGACCGCGATCGGATGTCATGACAACGACGAGTTGCACCGCGTCCTTTCCGGTGCCGGCAAGCAGAGCCGGAGCTCCCTCCTGCCCTACCATGCTCGCCGCCAGCGAACCCAAAACGCGATCCATGCGCTCGGCATAGGGCCGCGCCGCCTCGGCCTGCTCCTGCGCCCGGCGCAACTTCGCCGCCGCCACCATTTTCATGGCCGACGTGATCTTCTGCGTCGACTTGACGCTATTGATCCGGACACGGAGGTCTTTGAGGCTTGGCATGGTGAGAGGTCAGATCCTCGTAGGGGCGACCGGCAGGTCGCCCGCGGGTCCGTCACACAGAATTACGGGCGACCTGCCGGTCGCCCCTACAATATTCGCCGGTATCACGCGAAGGTCTTCGCGAACTGATCGAGGAAAGACTTCAGTTTGGCTTCCGTCGCCGCCGAGATTTCCTTTTCCTCGCGAATCGCCTTGAGAATGTCGGTACCCTTGGCGCGCACTTCCGACAGCATCGCGGCTTCGAAGCGCGTCACGTCTTCAGTCTTGATCGGATCGAGGTAGCCGCGCGTTCCCGCGAAGATCGAAACAACCTGATCCTCGACCGGCATCGGCTTGAACTGAACCTGCTTCAACAGCTCGGTCAGACGCGCGCCGCGGGCCAGGAGCTTCTGTGTGGACGCATCGAGATCGGAGGCGAACTGGGCAAAGGCGGCCATCTCGCGGTACTGCGCCAGTTCCAGCTTTATCTTGCCGGCGACCTGCTTCATCGCCTTGATCTGCGCCGCCGAGCCGACGCGGCTGACCGACAGGCCGACATTGATGGCCGGACGGATGCCCCGATAGAAGAGCGCGGTTTCCAGGAAGATCTGGCCGTCGGTGATGGAGATGACGTTGGTCGGGATGTAGGCGGAGACGTCGCCGGCCTGGGTCTCGATCACCGGCAGCGC
>JBGPEQ010000585.1:0-2897 GCA_041482855.1 Dongiaceae bacterium
ACGAGCATGGAGGCGAAGCAGGGCGCCGTCTCGATCACGGCCTTCGTCTGGCTCTTCTCGATCGCGCCGGCCAGGCCCTGAGCCATGAAGTTCAGCTCAAGGTTCATCTCGTTGCCGAACTCGATCAGCATGTAGCGATCGCCGCCCGGCAGGAATTTCGGTTTCTCGTAGATCATGTTTCGCCCCTCTCCCCTCCCCCTGACTAAGCCGCCGTCAACGCCGCACCGTGTTCCCCGACGAACCCCGTATGCGTATCGCCCGCCCGGAACGCCGGATGGTCGATGACCCGGCCCAGGAACGCCGCGTTGGTCTTGACGCCCTCGACCTGCACGCCGCCCAGCGCCGCCAGCATGCGCGCGATCGCCTCGTTGCGATCGCGGCCGTGGCTCGCCATTTTCGCGATCATCGGATCGTAGTGGAACGTGATCTGGTCCCCTTCGCGCACGCCCGTGTCGATCCTGAGGCCGTCGACCGCATTCGGCAACTGGAACCGCTTCAGCGGTCCCGGCGAGGGCAGGAAGTTCATCGCGGGGTTCTCGGCGTAGAGCCGGCATTCGATGCTGTGGCCGCTCGGCCGGATCGACTCTTGCGTCAGCGACGACAGATCATCGCCGCGCGCGAGCCGGATCTGCAGCGCCACCAGGTCGAGCCCGGTGGTCATCTCCGTCACGGGATGCTCGACCTGGATCCGCGTGTTCATCTCGAGGAAGTAGTAGGCGCCGCTGCCGGCATCGACGACGAACTCGATGGTGCCGGCGCCGCGATAGCGCTCCTGCTCGACCAGCGCCACCGCCGCGCTGGCCATGGCCGCCCGCGTTTCGGCCGCCAAGCCCGGCGACGGCGTCTCTTCGATGATCTTCTGAAAGCGCCGCTGCACCGAGCATTCACGCTCGTACATATGCACGGCCCGCCCGTCGCCGAACCCGAACACCTGGATTTCGACGTGGCGCGCCTTGGCCACCAGACGTTCGAGATAGATCGTCCCGTCGCCGAAGGATTTCTCCGCCAGCGCCTGCGTCGCCTCGACGGTCTTCGCGAGACCCTCCTCGGGCTTGTCGACGCGCCTCATGCCGATGCCGCCGCCGCCGGCCGACGCCTTCACCAGCAGCGGGAAACCGACGGCCCGCGCCGCCACCTCGAGGCCGGCGAGGTCGCCGGGCGCGAAGCGCGCACTGCCCGGCAGGATCGGAACCCCGGCCGCACGCGCCAGCAGGCGGGCGCGCTCCTTGTCGCCCATGTCGTCGATCGATTCCGGAGTCGGGCCGATCCAGGTCAGGCCGGCCCGCGCGACCGCCTTGGCAAAGTCGCTGTTCTCGGCGAGGAAGCCGTAGCCGGGATGCACCGCATCGGCCCCCACCGCCTTGGCCGCCGCCAGGATGTTGTCGATGACGAGATAGCTCTGCTTGGCCGGCGCCGGCCCGATCGCCTGCGCTTCATCCGCCTGCGACACATGCAGCGCGCTTGCATCGGCCTCGGAGTAGACCGCGACGGTCTTCAAGCCGAGCGTGCGGCAGCTGCGCATGACGCGGCAGGCGATCTCGCCGCGATTGGCGATCAGCACCTTCTGCATCGGGCGCCTTGCCTCCAATCCCCTTGCGCGCCGTCAGTTCAGGTACGGCTTGATCGCTTCTTTCACCGCCTTGGCGACCGCCACGGCCCCGGGCGTGTCCGAATGCACGCAGATGCAATCCGCCGTCATCGGAATGTCGTTGCCATCGACGGTCTTCACCTTCTTCTCCGTGATCGCCCGCAGGGTTCGCTTGGCAGCGACCTCGGGATCCCACGCCACATGCTCGCGGGTGATGATGAGCTTGCCGTCCT
Source organism: Dongiaceae bacterium (assembly GCA_041482855.1). Lineage (GTDB taxonomy): Bacteria > Pseudomonadota > Alphaproteobacteria > Dongiales > Dongiaceae > JBGPEQ01. The sequence goes on from JBGPEQ010000585.1 coordinate 1,822, forward strand.
TGTCGTAGTCGAGGTCGACATAAAACTCCGGAATGAACTTGAAGCCGCGCTTCGTGTAGATTTCCTCATGCTTGGTGCGCGCCATACCCAGCAGCGGCACCTTGAATACGTCGGCCGCATCGCAGATGGCGTTCGCGATTTCCTCGGAGCGCGCGGCCATGCCGTAGAGCGCCCCGTGCGGCTTGATGTGGTTCAGCGCCATGCCCTCGGCATCGAGAAAGGCCTTGAGCGCGCCCACCTGATAGATGAGGCAGTCCGTCAACTCTTTCGGGTCCATGCGCATCTCGCGCCGTCCGAACCCCTGCAGGTCCGGCAACGACGGATGGGCGCCGACCCTGACGCCATGCTGCTTCGCCAGCCGCACGGTCTTGTGCATCACCGTAGGGTCCGAGGCGTGGAAGCCGCAGGCCACGTTGGCGAGCGTGATCAAGGGCATCATGCCCGCATCGTCGCCGCACCGGTAGAGCCCGAAGCCCTCTCCCATGTCGCAATTGATCGCCAATGCCATTTCCGTCCTCCCGTCAATCCCTGAGCTTCGCCATCATCTTCTGTCGCAACTGATCGGCCACGACCGCGATGATCAAGAGGATGCCGATCACCACAATCTGCAGATAGGATTCGATCCGCGCCAGATTCATGCCGTTCTGCACCAGCCCGATGAAGATCGCGCCCAGCACGACGTTGGCGAGCTTGCCTGTGCCGCCGCGCAAGGACACGCCGCCGATCACACAGGCTGCGATCGATTCCAGCGGCATGGTCGCGCCGATGTTGGCTTCTCCGGTCTCGAGCCGCGCCGTCAGCATGATGCCGGAGATGGCGGTCATCGTGCCGCAGAGCACATAGGCGAGAAAGAGGTACAGGCGCGTGTTGATGCCGGACAGCGTCGAAGCCTTCAGGTTCCCGCCGATGGCATAGAGATAGCGGCCCATGCGGGTCCAGTTGAGCAGCACGTACATGACGACGATCAGCGCGATCGTCACGATCACGGGCGCTGCCAGGAAGCCGAAGACCTGTCCGAAACCCAGAATCTTGCCGAACTCCTTCGGCATGCCGTAGACGGGAACGCCGCCGGTTTG
>JBGPEQ010000586.1:0-2895 GCA_041482855.1 Dongiaceae bacterium
GCACATTCTCGGCCACGATCCCGCCGCCGGTCTGTTCGCGATGGAGTTCCTCGACCCGACGCTTCATAGGTTGTGGAAGGCCGAGTTGAAGGAGGGGCAGGCCGATCCCGCCTTCGCCGCCGCGGTCGGCCGCAGCCTAGCCGCCATTCATGCGGGCACAGCGGGTGATGCGGACATCGCCCTCCGCTTCGCCACCGACGCCATCTTCCGGGCCATCCGCCTCGAGCCCTATCTGGAGGCGACGGCGCGGGCGCATCCGGACCTGGCGCCCGCGCTCCTGCAACTGGTGGCGACCACGGCGGAGACAAAGCTTGCGCTGGTGCACGGCGACGTCAGTCCGAAGAACATCCTGGCTGGGCCTAGTGGCCCGGTGTTCCTCGATGCCGAGTGCGCTTGGTTTGGCGATCCGGCGTTCGATCTCGCCTTTTGTCTCAATCACTTGCTGCTGAAATGCCTGTGGAACCGGCCGGCCTACCCCCGCTTCCTCCAGTGCTTCGCCGCCATGGCCGAAGCCTACGGCGCCGGCGTCACCTGGGAGGCGCCGGCGGCGGTCGAGGGCCGCGCCGCCCGGCTGCTGCCGGGCCTGCTGCTGGCGCGCATCGACGGCAAGTCGCCGGTCGAGTACATTACGGAGGTGGGTGACAAGGATATGGTACGCCGCGTAGCCAGGCTGCTGCTGCAAGCGCCGCAGGACCGGCTCGACGCAATTCTGCAGGCATGGCGCCGCGAACTGGAGGCCGCCCGGCCGGGTTGATGAATAAGGACGCCATTGCCAACGTCCTCGCCCGCCGGGTTTGGGATTCGCGCGGACGGCCGACGATAGAGGTGGAGGTGCATCTGGCCGGCGGCGCCAGCGGCCGGGCCATCGCCCCTGCCGGCGCCTCCAAGGGCAGCGGCGAGGCCGTCGACCTGCGCGACGGCGGCCCGCGGTTCGGCGGGCTCGACGTCACTCGCGCCGTCGCCGGCGTCAATGACGAGATCGCCCGTATCCTCCGCGGCTTCAATCCGCACAATCAATCGCAAATCGACGGCGCCCTGACCGCGCTCGACGGCACGCCTGACCGCTCGCGCCTGGGCGCCAACGCCATCGTCGCCACCTCCATGGCCGTCGCCCATGCCGCCGCCGCGTCGCGGGGTATGCCGCTGTGGCAATCGCTGCGGGCAGCACCCGGCGCCCAGCTGCCGCTGCCGGAGATCCAGATCTTCGGCGGCGGCGCCCATGCCGGCCGCCGTGTCGACATCCAGGACTTCATGGTCATCGCCGTCGGCGCGACGGAGTATGCCCAGGCCCTCGAATGGACGGCGGAAGTCTACCGCGCCGCCGGGGAGCTCCTGAGCGAGGCAGGGCGGCTCTCCGGCGTCGCCGACGAAGGCGGCTATTGGCCGGCCTTCGACAGCAACGAGCAGGGGCTGGAGATGCTGCTGCGCGCCATCGAGCGCGCCGGCTTCGTGCCGGGCGACGAGATGGCGATCGCGCTCGACGTCGCGGCGTCCCAGTTCGGCCGCGGCGGCCACTATCGCCTGAGCCGTGACGGCCGCGAACTCGACAGCGACGGCATGTGCGAACTGCTGCTGAACTGGCTGCGGCGCTTTCCCATCGTCTCGATAGAAGACCCGCTGGCCGAGGACGATGCCGCCTCCTTCGCCGGCTTCACGGCCGCCGTCGGAAGTACCGTGCAGGTCGTCGGCGACGATTTCCTGGTCACCAACGCCGGCCGCATCGATACCGCCGCCCATGACGGCGCCTGCAACGCCGCCCTCATCAAGCCGAACCAGGCAGGCACCTTGAGCGAGGCGGAGGCGGCCCTGACGGCGGCGCGCTCGGCCGGCTGGGGCGCCATCGTCTCCGCGCGCTCCGGCGAGAGCGAGGACACCACCATCGTCCATCTCGCCATCGGCTGGGGCGTGCCGCAATTGAAGGTCGGCTCGTTCAGCCGCTCCGAGCGCATGGCCAAGTGGAACGAGGCCCTGCGCATGGCCGAGACCATCGGCGGCCGTCTGCCGCCGCGCAGCTCGTTTCCGTGGGGCCGCAAGGCCCGCCCGCCCGCGCGCTAACAAGCTCTTTTGCGAGCGGGGCTAACCACTTGGTGATCGGCTTGAATTGCGCGCGCCCGCGTCCGACATGACAAGACGCGAGGACGGCCTCGCATTTCCCAACAGTCGGCGGGAACGACCCCGCGGTAGGTCCGAAGGTCCGTGATGGCTATCGACGCGACAGTCGTCGGCTCGGCCGGCGTAGCGCTGCTGCTCCTGGCGTTCTTCTTGAACCTGCTCCGCTATCTGCGCGCCGATTGTCCTCTCTATCTCGGGCTCAATCTCGTGGGCGCCGCGTTGGCGTGCCTTTCTTCCTATCTCATCGATTTCATGCCGTTCGTGCTGCTGGAGGGAACCTGGGCGGCGGTGGCGGCGATTGCGTTGGGGCGCCGGCTGCTGAACGCGGGCCGTCCTGCCCCATAGCGCGCGGCGTCTTCAGCGTTTCGCAGGGCGCGAATCTGCACCGGCCCGCAACCCCGGCCCGTAGCCCTTGACTGACCGCGTATAGTGTACTATGTAGTACACAGTACATATGACGTTCGGTAGTTTCATTCGCAACGCGCGCGAGCGTCGATTGGCCGATGACAGCCGCTTCTCCCTGCGGCAGGTCGCCCACCGCATCGACGTCGAGCCGGCCTACTTGAGCAAGGTGGAGCGCGACGAGGTGGCGCCGCCTTCGGAGGCCACGGTCGTGCGCCTGGCCCGCGAACTCGACGAGGATGCCGATCTGTTGCTGGCGATGGCCGGCAAGATTTCGAGCGACCTCGCCAAGATCATCCGCAAGCGGCCGCGGCTGTTCGCGCAGCTGATCCGCGAGCTGAAGACGATGCCGGACCATGCGATCCTGCGCCTGGTGCGCGA
>JBGPEQ010000587.1:0-2892 GCA_041482855.1 Dongiaceae bacterium
AGCCGATCTCGATCTCGCGCGCCGACAGCCACGGGAACGCGGCGTTCGACAGGTCGGCCTCCGTCACCCGCGCCAGCACCGCGCGCGCCTGCGGTCCCGCCAGGATGAGCGTGCCCAGCCGCGCCGACAGGTTCTCGATGCGCACAGACGCGTCCTTCGGCCGATGCCGTTCCAGCCAATCGATGTCGTGCCACTCGGCGGCCGCCGCGCTCAGCAGATAGAACTTGTCAGGGGCGAGCCGCGTGATCGTCACCTCCGCGACGATGCCGCCCTTGTCGTTCAGCATGTACGACAGCGTCGTCCGCCCGAGCTTCGGCAGCTTCCCGCAGATCATGCCGTCGAGCCAGGCCGACGCACCCTCGCCCTCGACCATCAATTTGGTGAAGCCGCCGAGATCGAGGATGCCCACGCGCTCGCGCACCGCAGCGCATTCCTCGGCGACCGCGCCGTGCCAGTTGGTGCGCTGGAAGCTCGGCTTCCATTCGCGCCGGTCGCCCGGCCGCGGGAACCAGGCCGCGCGCTCCCAGCCGCCGCGGGCGCAGAACATGGCACCCTTGTTGCGCAGCTTGTCGTAGAGCGCGGTCGTCTTCGCCGGCCGCCCCGCCGGCCGCTCCTCGAACGGAAAGGCGATGGCGTACTCGTTCTGATAGAGCTCGATCGCCTTGCCGGTGACGTACTTCTTGGTCGCGTAGCCGGTATAGCGGCGCGGATCGAAGACCCAGAAATCCCACTCCGGCTCGCCATGGACGATCCATTCGGCAATGCTCTTGCCGCCGCCGCCGGCCTGGGCGATGCCGAAGCTGAAGCAGCAGCATTGATAGAAGTTCGGCAGCCCGTGCGCCGGGCCGATATAGGGATTGCCGTCGGGCGAGTAGGGGATCGGCCCGTTGATCACCCGCTGCACTCCGCCCTGGCCCAGGATGGGCACGCGCTTGATGGCGTCGTCGATGTATGTCTCCAGCCGCTCCAGATCGTCTGGCCACAATTGATTGGAAAAATCATCGGGAATGCGATCCAGCCAATGCGGCGTTGCCTTCCATTCATAGGGTCCGAGCAGCAGCCCGCTACGCTCCTGGCGCAGATACCAGCTGACATCGGGATCGCGCAGCAGCGGCAGCTTCTCCTGGCGCGATTCCAACTCCAGAATCGATTCCGTCACCAGATACTGATGCGACATCGACACGATCGGCATGTACTGCCCGACCATGGCCATGATCTCGCCGGCCCGATAGCCGGCGGCGTTGACGACGATCTCGCAGGTGATGTCGCCCTGGTCGGTCTGCACGCACCACTCGCCCGTGGGCGTGCGCTGCAGCCCCGTCACCTTGGTGAAGCGCTTGATGCGGCAGCCGAGATCGCGCGCGCCCTTGGCGAAGGCCTGGGTCAGTTGGCTCGGATCGATGTCGCCGTCGAGCGGGTCCCACAGCGCGCCGACGATCTCGTGCGTCTCCAGGAACGGATACTTGGCCTTCGCCTCCGCCGGCGTCAGCAGCGCGAATTCCAGCCCCTGCGCATGCGCCATGGCCGCCACATGCTTGTACTCGTCCACCCGCGCCTTGTTGTGCGCCAGCCGCAGCGAACCTGTGATGTGATAGTTGATGGGATAGCCGACCTCGTCGCCGAGCTTGGCGTAGAGCCGGGTCGAGTGCCGCTGGAACTTGATGACGTTCCAGCTGGTCGAGAAATTCGGGGTGTTGCCGGCGGCATGCCAGGTCGAGCCCGAGGTCAGCTCGTTGCGCTCGACGAGCAGGCAATCCGTCCACCCCAGCTTGGCCAGGTGATAGAGCGCGCTGCACCCCACGGCCCCGCCGCCGATGATCACCACCCGCGCCTGTTCGGTCATGTCGTCCCTCGCCGTTCCACCGCCCGTTGTATCGCCTGCCCGGGCCGGATTCAAACCCGCCGGACCCGGCACGAGCGCAGATTACGCAAATGCTAAACGCATATTCTGCTTGACAGCGTCACGTCCCATCGTCTGATATACGGAAATTATGGGATGGAGTCGCGCGTCCGGAATTCGGCGCCGGCTCCATTGCTTTTTGGGTCGCCGCGCACGGCGGCCTGGGCCGGGTGAGACGGCCCCGCGGCGGCGCATCGCTTTGTCGATGCGGCGCCGGCGACTGCTTTTGTGGCGTCGACAGCCTCGGCCTCCCGGACAACAAGAGCCCTCAAGATCTCGGTCGGGCGGGGCCGTCATGGACTGCGGGACCCAACCCGCACAGCCGTCGCATGCGTCCGGTTTACAGCTGCCCCTCGTCCGGACGGTGCGGCATATCAAGTCGAGATCGGCCCGCCTGCCTGTTCTCCAGGGCCGGAACGTTCGGGCAGCCGGGGCCGGCCTCCCGCGCCTTTTCGGCGGGAGCGTCGTGACCGGCCCCAATGCACGTGCGACAGACGTCTATCCCGTGGCACCGGGCACCAGAGGCCGTCCTCGTCCGACGGCCGGAGCTCACCCGGTCGCTGCCGCTATCGCCGCCTGAACGAAAGACCTGCACTACGGCCCGGCGTCCTTCGCGACGCGCCCTGCGGGCGCTCCACAGGATGAGGAAGACCATATGCTGGCACTAAGGAAAGTCCACATCCTGAGGAGGCCGCGCAGCGGCCGTCTCGAAGGACGCACGATGCCGATCCAGCGGTCCGCGCGCGTTAGCGGTTCAACGCTCTGATAATACGCAAAATACAATAGTCTTGAATTTCGTGTTTTCGAGTCCGACCCTCCCCGCCGGCGCGGCAACGACACTCCCGGCAGCGCGCGCTAGTACCTCTGCACAGTGATTTTGACTGGTTGAATTGAGCGTGTCTCGAGCCATCCGCCGTAGGGGCGAGCGGCGCTCGCCCGCGTTCGTACCGGACTCCGGCGACGGCGCTTGTGGCAACAAGGGCGAGCGCCGC
>JBGPEQ010000588.1:0-2891 GCA_041482855.1 Dongiaceae bacterium
CGTGCTTAACGAGCCAACCAAGGCCGAGCAGGCCTGCGCCCGCGCCGTCGCATTGGCGCCGACGGATACGGACCTCCTGACTGCCTACGCCAATGCGACACTCATGGTGCCCGGCCCGATCGAGATCCCTCCACAATCCGTCGATGCGCTTCGACAAGTGCTGAAGACCGACGCCTCGAATCCGACGGCGCTGTGGTTCGTCGGAGTGGCCGAGTCCCAAGCCGATCATACGCCGGAAGCCGTGGTCCTGTGGAAGCAGTTGCTGTCGGAGCTGCAGCCGGATACGCCGGCCTATCGCGCGGTGCAGGCGCGCATCGAGGCCTTGGCGCCGACCAAGTAGTTCGTTGTCAGCGCTCGCGGGCGCGACGCGGTCGGATCAAACGACCACTGCGGCTCCCGTCTCGGCGGAGCCGACATTCGAGCGGAAGGCGGCGAACAGTTCGCGGCCCAGTCCATGCGCGTTCGCGGCGAGGTCCGCGGCCGCAGGCGTCCGGGCGGCCCACACGGCGGCATCGACGAGAACGTCGAGGCGACCGGCCGCAGCATCGAGCCGGATCACGTCGCCGTCGCGCAGCTTCGCGATCGGGCCGCCGCGCGCGGCCTCCGGCGAGACGTGGATCGCAGCCGGCACCTTGCCCGAAGCGCCGGACATGCGGCCGTCGGTCACCAACGCCACCTTGAAGCCGCGATCCTGCAGCACGCCCAGCGGCGGCGTCAGGCTATGCAGCTCCGGCATTCCGTTCGCCGTCGGCCCCTGGAAGCGCACGACGCAGACGACATCGCGATCGAGCTTGCCGGCCTTGAAGGCCGCCTGCAGCTCGTCCTGACTCGCGAACACCTGCACCGGCGCTTCGATCAGTTGCTGTGCGGGCTTCACGGCGGAGACCTTGATGATGGCGCTGCCCAGATTTCCCGAAAGCTTCTTGAGCCCACCCGTCGATTGAAACGGGGCGGCGGCCGGGCGCAAGATCTTGGTGTCCAGACTCTTCCGCGTGACGTCGGTCCAATAGAGATCGCCGGCGTCATCGAGCTTTGGCTCCTGCGCGTAGCGGCGCAGCCCGTCGCCGGCGACCGTGCGGACGCCTTGGTGCAGCAGCCCCGCCTCCAGCAGATCGCCGATCATGAAGCCGAGTCCGCCGGCGGCGTGGAAGTGGTTCACGTCGGCGCTGCCGTTCGGATAGACCCGCGCCATCAGCGGCGTGATCTCCGACAGCGTCGCGAAGTCTTCCAGCTCCAGCACGACGCCGGCGGCGCGCGCCATGGCGATCAGGTGGATGGCCAGGTTGGTGGAGCCGCCGGTGGCGTGCAGCCCGACGATGCCGTTCACGAAGGCGCGCTCGTCCAGCACGTCGGCCGTGGGGGTGTATTCGTTGCCGAGCGCAGTGATCTCCAGCGCGCGTTTCGCGCCGGCGCGGGTGAGCGCGTCGCGCAGCGGCGTGTTCGGGTTGACGAAGCTGGCGCCGGGCAGATGCAGCCCCATGAACTCCATCAGCATCTGGTTGGAATTGGCCGTGCCATAGAACGTGCAGGTGCCGGGACCGTGATAGGACTTCATCTCCGCCGCCAGCAGCTCTTCGCGCCCGATGTCGCCGACCGCATAGCGCTGCCGCACCTTCGACTTCTCGTCGTTGGGCATGCCGGAGGTCATGGGGCCGGCCGGCAGGAACACTGCCGGCAGATGACCGAAGGTGGCCGCCGCGATGACCAGCCCCGGCACGATCTTGTCGCAGACGCCGAGATAGACGGCGGCGTCGAAGGCGTTGTGGGAGAGCGCCACCGCTGCCGCTAGCGCTATGACGTCCCGCGAGAACAGCGACAGTTCCATGCCCGGCTGGCCCTGGGTGACGCCGTCGCACATGGCGGGCACGCCGCCCGCCACCTGGGCGGTGCCGCCGGCCGCGCGCGCCGCCTGCTTGATGAGGTCGGGGAAGCGCTCGAAGGGCTGATGCGCCGAGAGCATGTCGTTGTAGGCGGTGACGATGCCGATGTTGCCGGCCATCCCGGTCGCCAGGGCACCCTTGTCATGCGCCGGGCAAGCGGCGGTGACATGGGCAAGATTTCCGCAGGAGAGCGTCGCGCGGTGCGGTCCCTGCTCCTGCGCACGCGCCACGCGGCCCATGTAGGCCGTGCGCACCGTCCGGCTGCGCTCGCGAATGCGCGCGGTGACCTGTTCGAGTTCGGATCGCAGTGCCATGGTCGCCTCCTCGCGCCGTCAGGGCGCGCAGCCGTTCATTCGCGGGCGCGGCTCACGCCTCGATCTCGCGCCAGCGGCGGCCGTCCATATGCATGAGCCGCAGAGCCTCCTCCGGACCGGAGCTGCCGGCGTCATAGAGCTGCGGCGGCCGGTGCGCACTGTCCCATGCCGCCAGGATCGGGTCGATCCAGGCCCAGGCCGCCTCCACCTCGTCGCCGCGCATGAACAACGTCTGGTCACCGCGGATGACGTCCATCACCAGCCGCTCGTAGGCATCGGGCATGCGCAGGCCCTTGATGCCGAGCGAATCCGCGAAGGTCATGTCGAGCGGCGCCTGGATCAGCCGCATGCCGCCGGGGCCGGGATCCTTGATCGTCATGCGCAGCGTGATGCCTTCGTCCGGCTGCAGCCGCATGACCAGCGCATTCTGCCGCACCGCGCCCGCGCTGGCCGGGAAGATTGAATGGGGTACATCCTTGAAGACGACGGCGATCTCGGAGAGGCGCGAGCGCAGGCGCTTGCCCGTGCGCAGGTAGAAGGGGGCGCCCGACCAACGCCAGTTCGCGATATTGACCTTGAGCGCGACGAAGGTCTCGGTCATCGAGGCGTTGGCGCCGGCGTCCTCTAGATAGCCGGCGACGCCGTTGCGCCCTGCATATTGCCCGCGCACGGCGTGGGAATCGACATTCGAAGCATC
>JBGPEQ010000589.1:0-2878 GCA_041482855.1 Dongiaceae bacterium
CCCGAAACCTGGAACGGCGATCCCGATACGGAAGAGAAGGAGGCGACGAGCCTCGCCATGCTCGAGGCTTGGATCGGCCGCCATGGCAGCGACGCCGTCGCGCTCATCATGGAGCCCCTGGTTCAAGGCGCCGGCGGCATGCGCCTGTGCCGGCCCGATTTCGTCCGCGCCGTCGCCGACCGGCTGAAGGCCGCGGGGATCCTGCTCATCCTCGACGAAGTCATGACCGGCTTCGGCCGCACCGGCGCCGCCTTCGCCTGTCTCAAGGCCGGCGTGACGCCCGATCTCATCTGCCTCTCCAAGGGCCTCACGGGCGGCTTCCTGCCGCTGGCCGCGACCGTCTGCCGGCAGGAGATCTATGAAGCGTTCCTCGGCGGCAATTTCGAGCGCGCCTTTGCGCATGGCCATTCCTTCACCGCCAACCCGCTTGGCTGTGCGGCGGCGCTGGCGTCGCTCGATCTGCTGCAAGCACCGGAAACGGCGACGCGCCTCGCCATGATCGAGTCCGTCCATCGCGAACGGCTCGCCCGCTTCGCCCACCATCCCGGGCTGACGCGGCCGCGCGTTTGTGGCACCATCGCCGCCGTCACCTTCGGGGGACCGGAACAGGGCTATAGCGCAGCGCAGGGTCCGCGCCTCCGGGCGTTCTTCCTCGAGCGCGGCCTGCTGATCCGGCCGCTCGGGTCCGTCGTCTACCTGCTGCCGCCCTACTGCGTCAGCAGCGAGGAGCTGCACCGCGCCTATGACGCCATCGAAGAGGCCGCGGCAACACTGAATTGAAGAGGGGATCGATGACTGCCATTGCCACCGCCGAGAGGCCCGCCGCCGCGCCCGTGACGGACATCCGCTCGAACTGGACCCGCCAGGAGATCCTCGATCTGTTCGCGCTGCCCTTCAACGACCTGCTGCATCGCGCGCACAAGGCGCACCGGCGTTACTTCGACCCTAATACCATCCAGCTGAGCACGCTGCTCAATATCAAGACCGGCGGCTGCCAGGAGGACTGCAAGTACTGCGCGCAGAGCGTGCATTACGACACCGGCCTCGGCGCCGGCCGCCTGCTGGACCGCGACGAGATCCGCACGGCCGCCGAACAAGCCAAGGCCGCCGGCGCCGCCCGCTTCTGCATGGGCGCCGCCTGGCGCGAGCTGAAGGACCGCGACCTCCCGCGCATCGCCGCCATCATCGCCGACGTCAAGGCCCTCGGCCTGGAGACCTGCATGACCCTCGGCATGATGACGCCGGCGCAAGCGGAAGCACTGCAGGCCGCCGGCCTCGACTACTACAACCACAACATCGATACGTCCGAAGAGTACTACGCCAACGTCATCACGACCCGCAGCTACCGGGACCGCCTCGACACCATCGCATCGGTGCGCAACGCCGGCATGAAGGTATGCTCCGGCGGCATCATCGGCATGGGCGAGGTGCGCGGCGACCGCGCGGGCATGCTGCTGACCTTGGCGACGCTCGACCCCCACCCCGAGAGCGTGCCCATCAACATGCTGGTGCCGATCGAAGGCACGCCGCTCGGCCACACGGCGCCGCTCGATCCGTTCGAGCTGGTGCGCACCATCGCGGTCGCACGCATTCTCATGCCGCGCGCCTATGTGCGGCTGTCGGCTGGCCGCCGCAGCCTGAACGACGAGGCGCAGGCGCTTTGTTTCTTTGCCGGCGCGAATTCTATCTTCTACGGCGATCGCCTGCTGACCACTGAAAATCCCGACCACGAGAAGGACCTGGCGCTGTTCGACCGGCTCGGCCTGCAGCCGGAGACCTGAGCGCAGCCGGCGCCTCACGGCGTAGCGGCGTAAATCTCTTGCCACAGGAATATCGCCGCCGCCACGATCACGGAGGCGGCCAGCACGCCCGCCAGCCGCCACGCCATGCCGCTGCGGCCGACCACGAAGGCGAGACCCGCCTTGACCAGGGTATTGGCGAACGCGGCGATGGCGACGGCGATCGCCGCGCCCGGGAGCGAGACGGAGGCGCCGCCGAAGCGCGCCATCGACAGGCTGATGGCATCGACGTCGCCAAGGCCCGAGAGTGCCGCCAGCAGAAACACCCCCTGCTCGCCCAACCAGGACGGCAGCAGCCGCGCCATCAGCATGATCGCCGCCAGCAGCAGGCCGAAGCGCACCGCCAGCCAGAACTCGAACGGATTCTCGACGCGCACGCTGACCGCCGATTGCTCTCCCGGCGGCCGATGCCATAGCAGGCCGGCGCCCAGATAGGTGACGAGCGCGGCGCCGCCCAACGGCGCAAGCAGGCGCAACAGCAACGGCAAGTTGAGGACGCCGACCACCAGCAGGATGCGCGGCAGCATCGTGGCGCAAGCTACAGCCGCCGCCGCCGCCAGCAGCCGTTCCGCGCCCGCGCTCTGGCGCGACAGGCGCGCGAAGTGGAGGGTCGACGCCGTCGAGGAGGTGAGGCCGCCCAGCAGGCCGGTCAGCATCACCCCGCGTTCGGCGCCGATCAGGCGGACCGCCACGTACCCGCAGAACGAGAGTCCGGCGATCAGCACCACCATCCACCAGAGCTCGTAGGGATTGAGCGCGTCCCAAGGATCGACCGTGCGGTTCGGCAGGACCGGCAGGAGGACCACCGAGATCAGCAGCAGCTTGAGGGCCGCCGTGAGTTCCGGATATTCGATGTACCCGACCCAGCGATGCATGACCGGCTTGGCCGACAGCAGGATCGCCGTCACCACGGCCGCCGACGCCGCCACCTCCATCTGACCGCCCACGGCGATGGCGCCGAGCAGGAATGTCACCAGCGCCGCCACGCTTGTAGTCGCGCTGACATCGCCCGGCCTGATGGCGCTGACATAGGCGGCAATCAACAGGGCTGCGAAGCCGGCGAACACGAGACCAAACGC
>JBGPEQ010000590.1:0-2872 GCA_041482855.1 Dongiaceae bacterium
CACCGGCCCCGCGGACACAGAGGACGCAGAGGAGGCAGTCGTGGGGGCGACCGGCGGTCGCCCTCTTCTTTAGGATCCTCCGTGTCTATGTGTTCCGCGTCGAATCTCTAGCGCAGCGGTGCAGCCTACAGCCGCGCATAGGCCACCGCGATCTCCGCGGCCAGCCGCGCATTGTTCTCGACCAGGGCGATGTTGGCTTTCAGGCTGTCGCCGCCGGTGATCTCGTTGATCCTGGCCAGCATGAACGGCGTCGCGTCCTTCCCCGCGATCTTGCGCGCCGCGATTTCGAGCACCGCTTCTGCGATCGCCTGCTCGATCTGCGCCGCCGGTATTTCGCTCGCCGGCGGGATCGGGTTGGCGATGCTGATGCCGCCGGCGATCCCGAGCGACCACTTGGTCCGCATCATGCGGGCGATCTCTTCGGCCGTGTCGAGCCGCAGCGGCGCTTTGTGGCCGCTGTTCCGCGAATAGAACGCGGGAAATTCGTCGGCGCGGTAGACCACGACCGGCACCGCCAGCGTCTCCAGCCGCTCCAGCGTGGCGCCGATATCGAGGATCGATTTGACCCCGGCCGATACCACCGCGACGTCCGTCCTCGCCAGCTCCGTCAGATCGGCCGAGATGTCGAAGCTCGCCTCCGCCCCGCGATGCACGCCGCCGATGCCGCCGGTCGCGAACACAGGGATGCCCGCCAGCGCCGCGATGCGCATGGTCGAGGCCACCGTGGTGGCGCCATGCGCCCGCGTCGCCACCAGGTAGGGGATGTCGCGCGTGCTGGTCTTGGCCACGCCATCGCCGCGCGCCAGCAGGTCCAGTTGCGCCGCGCCGAGCCCGACCTTCAGTCGCCCGTCGATGATGGCAATGGTCGCCGGCACCGCGCCGCCGGCCCGCACGATCCCCTCGACCGCCCGCGCCATCGCGAGGTTCTGCGGATAGGGCATGCCATGCGCGATGATCGTCGATTCCAGCGCCACGATCGCCCGTCCTCCGGAGAGGGCGTCGTTAACCTCGGGCGCGATGTCCAGGAATTCGTTCATGGTCCGCTCAACCCAGCCTAGCACGGATCGCGCGCGCCGTGAGCTTCGGGCTCACCGCCTGGTCGCAGGCCAGCGTCAGCGCCGCTGCCGCCTGCCCATAGGCCGCCGCCGCCGTCAGATCCCGTCTGCGTAGCAGCCCGTACAGCGTTCCCGCCACTGCCGCATCGCCGGCGCCGGTCACGTCGACCACCCGTGCCGGCAGCGCCGGGACGATGCGCTGCTGCTGGCCGTCCGAGACGAACATGCCGCGCCGGCCGAGCCCGATGCCGACATGCCGCACGCCCCGCTCATGCAGCCGGCGTGCCGCCGCCCGCAACTCCGATCGCCCCGTCAGCGCCGCCGCCTCCGCCCGGTTGCAGAACAGCGCGAACAGCGGCCGCCCGGTTGTCAGCAATCGCTTCAGTCGGCCGCCCTTCGGCACCGATACGGTCTCGAGCGCCAGCCGTAGCCCGCGCTCGGCGGCGAAGCCGATCAGCCAATCGAGCGTGTCGATCGGCAGGTTGCTGTCGGCGACGATGAGATCGGCGGCCGCCAGCCGCGTGCGCTCGGCCGCTAGGTGGCGCGGCGTCAGCCGCTCCAGGATGCCCATTGCCGCCACCCCGAGGATCAGTTCGCCGTCTGCGGCGAGTGCGGCGCAGTAGCTGCCGGTGGCGTCCGCCGCCCGCGCCACGCCGCTCGTATCGACGCCCGCCGCCCTCGTCGCGGCCAGGAGCCGCTCGCCGAAGGCGTCGCGCCCGACCACGCCGATCAGCGCGGCGCCGATGCCCAGCAGCGCCAGGTTATGCGCGATGTTGCGGGCCACCCCGCCGGGCGCCAGCATGGTCGCGCCCGGATTGGAGCTGGCCATCACCGTCCGCCCGGCGATGCGGCATTTGATGTCCATGTTGACGCCGCCGACGCAGACGACATATCCGCGCTGGCTCGGCCGCAAGGATCGTGACAACAGTGCCTCCCCCAAGGGACGGTCCCGGTCTTCTTTCATAGCGGATGCTCCGGCGTTTCCGCCAGACCGCGTCTGCGCTACGACTCCTGCTCATGAAGATGCTGTTCATCCTGGGATACCGGCGCAGCGTGACCACGGCCCTGCAGAGCCAGATCCAGGCCCATCCGGACGTACAGTATTTCGATGGCGGCATCGTGCCCGACGGCCGCGCGCGCAACGAATGCCACCTCTTCGACCTCATCGACCGGGCGCCGGCGGAGTACGAGGCGCTCTTCCGCCATCATTGCGGCCGCGCGCCCAGCGGCGATGCCACGGCCGATGCCGAGGCGATGTTCGCCCGCTGCAGGCGGCCGGTCGGCCTGGTGAAATCGACGCGCCTCTTGATGTCGGCGCCGGCCTGGGAGCGCTTCAAGGCTTGGGCGGGCGCCACCGTGCACGAGGTCTGGCTCCTCGGCATCGCCCGCTTTCCGCTGGATACCCTCAGCTCCGACAACATGAACTTCGCGGCCCTGGCCATTCCCGACGACCGCATCCTCCGGCCCGAGACTGCCCAGGAGGTCTGGAGCGAAGCCTACCGGCGCCTGCTCGACGACACCGCCTTCGCCGGGGCCGTCAAATGGCTGCGGGTCGAGGACGTCATCGATCGCCCGCACGAACAGATTCAGGCCGTCGCGGACTGGCTGGGCATCGCGCCCTATGGCCGCTTCATCCCCTGGCAGCCGGTCAATCGCGGCCGCTGGCGCACCGATCCGGCCTTCGCCGGCTTCACGCCACGGCCGGCCACCCGCGAGGTCGCGCGACGTCTGGGCTATGAGCTGTAGCCTCCGGGCGGCAACCTCCCGCTCACCCCGCCGCCGGCTGGGGTGCCGCCACCTCGATCACGCGCTGGCTG
>JBGPEQ010000591.1:0-2868 GCA_041482855.1 Dongiaceae bacterium
CGCGACGTGGTGATGGCCGCCATGCTGGGGGCGGAGGAATTCGGCATCGGCACGGCCGCATTGGTCGCCATGGGTTGCATCATGGTGCGCCAATGCCATTCCAACACCTGCCCGGTCGGCGTCTGCACGCAAGACCCGCGGCTCCGGGCGCGCTTCGGCGGCACGCCGGAGAAGGTGGTGAACCTGTTCAGCTTCATCGCCGAGGAGACGCGCGAGATATTGGCGCAGCTCGGCGCCCGCAGCTTGAACGAGGTGATCGGTCGCACCGACCTCCTGCAACAGGTGAGCCGCGGCGCCGCCCACCTGGACGACCTCGACCTCAACCCGCTGCTGGCCCAGGCCGACGCCGGCGATCAGGCGCGCTATTGCACCATCGAGGGCCGCAACGAGGTACCGGACACGCTCGACGCCCAGATGATCAAGGATGCGCGCTCGCTGTTCGATGACGGCGAGAAGATGCAGCTGCAATACAACATCCGCAACACCCACCGCGCCATCGGCACCCGGCTGTCCTCGAAGATCACACGCCGCTTCGGCATGGCCGGCCTGAAGCCCGGCCACATCACCGTGCGCCTGCGCGGCTCGGCCGGCCAGTCGCTCGGCGCCTTCGCCGTGCAGGGGCTGAAGCTCGAGGTGTTCGGCGACGCCAACGACTACGTCGGCAAGGGCCTCTCCGGCGGCACCATCGTGGTGCGTCCCATGCCGTCGAGTCCGCTCGCGACCAATACCAACGTCATTGTCGGCAACACCGTGCTCTACGGCGCCACCGCCGGCAAGCTGTTCGCGGCGGGGCAGGCCGGCGAGCGCTTCGCCGTGCGCAACTCCGATGCCTCGGCGGTGATCGAGGGCTGCGGCTCCAACGGCTGCGAATACATGACCGGGGGCACGGTCGTCATCCTGGGCCGTGTCGGCGACAACTTCGCCGCCGGCATGAGCGGCGGCATGGCCTTCATCTACGACGAGGCCGGCGATTTCCCGCTCTACGTCAACCCGGACAGCGTGATCTGGCAGCGGCTGGAGTCCGCGCACTGGGAGGGCGTGGTGAAGGACCTGATCGCCGAGCATGTGCGGGAAACGCAATCGAAGTTCGCAGCCCGCCTGCTCAACGACTGGTCGCTCGAGCGCGGCAAGTTCTGGCAGATCGTGCCGAAGGAGATGCTGACTCGCCTGCCGCAGCCGCTGTCGCATACGGCGGAGGAGAAGCGGGCGTAAGGTCTGGGGTGAGGGTGCGTGACTCGGCGCGGAATCGTGCAGCCGGGCGCCGCTCACGCCGCCAAATCCTTCCAGGCGCGGCGGTTCCAGGTCGATGCGGGCTCCGCCAGCAGGCGTTCGATCGCCCCTTCGAGCTTGGCATCGCTGGCGGCGGCCCACGCCATGCGGCCGCGCAGGAACGAGCGGGCGAAATCATCCCAGCCCCTGAACGCGCCGGCGAGCTGGGCGCCGGCCGCCAGCACATAAGTCCAGCCTTCCGATTCCTCGAGGAAGCGCGCGTGACGGGCGCTGCGCGCCACATGCACCAGGCGCGCGATGTCCCACGCCAGCAGATCGCGCTCGGTTGCCGCCGCGCGCTTCTGCGGATCGCTGCGATCGCCTTCGCCGCCGAGCCAATCGAGCACGACGAGCGCACGGTCGTGCTTGGCGGCGACCGTGCGGCCCTTGATGCTCCAGCTGCCGCTCAGCATGTCCCAGCTCTCCTGGCGCAGCCACCAGGAATGGCCGTCGAGGGTTTCGTCGCTGCGTCCATTCAGGACGGAATACATCGAGGAGAGCGCGAGGCAGCTGCGCTGCCGGGCCGTCAGCGCCGTCCGGCGCGCGAAATCGTGCAGCAGTCGGTCGACGAGCATGGCTGCGTCACCGCCTTGCGGGCGGTTCCCCCCTGTGCGCTCAAGAACACAACGGCAAGGCGCCATATTCCCGACACGGTGGGATCTGCGCCTTTCATATTCGCGTCCTTGCGGCGCAGGGATGGAGGGACGCACAAGCGGCCCGCCGGCGGACGATGCGAAGGTGTCGCGGAACTCCGCACCGCCGCCGACGGACCCCCTCTCGTCCTGGGAAGGACAGAGGTCCTGGCCCGGGGCCGGAACTGGAGGGAACGGGTCTCCGGTCGTCGGGCAGCTTGCAGGCGCCGGCGCCGCGTCGCCCTGTCGAGGCTGTTACGGCGGGGGATAGGATATGGATGCGGACGCGCTGGAGGTTTCGCGCCGGCGATCACGCGAATGTCATGGCTGCCGCGCGCGCAACACGGCGTCGATCGCCTCGCAAGCCTGGCGAAGTTGCGATTCGTGCGGGCCGCGCAGCCGGGCGAGCGGGATCCCGCGGGTCGCCAGCATCGCGGCGAGGCGGTCGCGCTGGGCGCGCTCATCTTCCGGCAGGTCATGCGCGCTCTCGGCGAGGAGGTAGAGATCGAGGCGCCGGCGGGCGGCGGCGGCGGCGATCTCGTCCGGGCAGCTGCCGAGCGACGGCTCGGCCCATGCCGCCAGCGTCACGGCGTCGGCGGCACAGATCAGCACGCGGTTGGCTTGCCGGGCGAGGGCGTCTTCCGCCGCCATCTGGCCGCGGAAAGCGCGCATGAGCGCGTCGCGGTCTGTCGCGCCGAGAGGGTCGGCCTCATAGGCATGGACGCAGACGGTGAGGAAGTGGGCGGCCAGCCGATCGGCCAATCCGGATTGCCCGAAGTCGCAGACGCACACGCGCTTCAGGTAGTAGGGGCGCACCGGCGGCAGCAGCTCGTCCCAGTGCGCCATCGGATCCTGGCGGATGGCGCGGCCGGAGGCCGGAACGTTGCGGCGCTCGCGGTCGACCGGCACGAAGCGGGCGTCGAGCTCGGCGGCCAGCCGCTCGCCATAATCCTCCGAGGCGAAGACG
>JBGPEQ010000592.1:0-2866 GCA_041482855.1 Dongiaceae bacterium
AGCAAGATCGTCGATCTCAGCCATGTCATCAGCCCGGAGATTCCGTTGTGGCCGGGGGATCCGGCGGTGGAGTTCAAGACGGTCGCCGAGATCGACAAAGATGGCTACTACCTGCGCAGCTTCACCATCGGCGAGCACAGTGCCACGCATATGAACGCGCCGGGCAGCTTCCATGCCGGCGGCGCCGGCATCGATTCCTATCCGGCGGAGTCGCTGGTGGCGCCGGCGGTCGTCGTGGACATCGCGGACAAGGCGGCGGCCAATGCCGACTACGCCGCCACGGTCGCGGACATCGCGGCCTGGGAGGCGAAGAACGGGCGCATTCCCGCGGGCAGCGTGGTGCTGCTCTCGACCGGGTGGGCGAAGAAGTGGGGCGATCCGAAGGCGTTCCTCAATGTCGACGCCGACGGCAAGCTGCATTTCCCCGGCTTCGCCGGCGACACCACAAAGTTCCTGCTGGCCGAGCGCGGCATCGCCGGCGTGGGCATCGATACCCACGGCGTCGATCCCGGCCTCGACGAGACGTTCGCCACCAACAACCAGGTGCTGGAGCAGCCGCGCATCGCGCTCGAGAACCTGGCCAACCTGGACCGGCTGCCGCCGACCGGCAGCACGCTCGTCATCGGCCTGCTGCGCCTGAAGGACGGCTCGGGCTCGCCGGTCTCGGTGCTGGCGTTCGTGCCGTGAGGGGGGACCCGGGCGCGCGCATCGTCGGGCACCGAGCCACAGGCCCTCACCCTAACCCTCTCCCGCTTCGTGGTAGAGGGGACTCGTGCAGAGTGACGGCTCGAACCGAGTTCTCTCCAGCCGCCAGGCCGCGTTGCAGGTTGTAGGCGAGGAGCTGGCCGAAGCGGGCGTTGCCGAGGGGCTCGCCGTGGGAGCGCTGGACGAGGTCGAGGTCGGGGCCCTTGTTGCCTTCGACCAGGCGGGGACCGTCGTCGAGGATGGCGATGTCCCAGCCGATGAGGACTTGATCCGCGAACGCCGTTGCGTGGGCGCGGCGGGCGAGGTCCAGAACCTGCGGCCACAGCGGCAGCTTGCGTCCGAGGATTTGTCCGCCGGTGTCGGGATGGCGCTCGCACCAGCCGGTGCCCGGCCCCAGCGCCAGCGCGCCGTCGGTCGCGCGTCCCAGCACGCCCGTGCGAATGTCGACCTTGGCGAGGATGCCGCCGGCGTGGAAATTGTCGACCACCGTGTTGGCGCCCTGGGCCATGCGGAAGGCGGCGTTGGTGACCTCGTACTCGCCGCGCTCGTTGCGGCAGGTCATCACGCGCACGGTGGCGAGGGCGCCGTTGCTGAGGTCGCCGAGGCCGCGATGGTTCAGCAGGCGCGGCTGCACGATGCAGCCCTTGCGGGCGAAGAGTGTCAGCACCTGCAGGCGCGCCACCAGGGCGGCTTCGCTCAGGACATGGCCACGGGAGTCTTCGTAACAGCCGTCGCCGCGATGGCTCCAGCGCTCGGCGCCGCGCCCGCCGGTGCCGCGGATGAGCTTGACGAACAGGTCGACCGGCGGCAGCAGCGATCCCTTGGTGTCGCGCTGGACGATCGCGCCATCGCTGAGGACCATGAGGTTGGGAATGGCCGGCAGCTGATGGTCGCGGCAGCGCTCGCTGAACAGGGCCTTGTCGCTGAGCGCCTCCGTGCTGCGGGCGGCCGGCAGGGGCTCGCCGCCGTTGGTGCGGCGCAGGAATTCGTAGGCGAAGCGCTTGGTCTCGAAGCGCTGCAGGTACTCGCCGGCGCGCCGCCGCTTGCCGTCGTCATGCAGCTCGAAGATGTAGTACCAGGGCGGCAGGATCGCGCGCGTGACTATCATCGCCGCCTGCTCCCAGGCCTGCCGCAGGATGCCCTTGCCGGTGCGCGCGCGCACGGCCGGACCGTTGCGCTGGGTGAAGAAGCCGATCAGCGCCGGCAGGACGAAGGGCCACGCCAGCAGGACCGCGACCGCGCCGAAGCGCGCGAGCGGCCCGCTCTCGCGCCAGAACTGACGCCGGAAGCAGCGATGCAGGAAGTTCGCGGGCGTGCCGTCGTCCGGGAGGCCGGCCCATAGAACGGCGGCGCCGCTGCCGATCTTGATGATTTCCTCGGCGCGCATGACTACCCTAGGCGAGCGGACGGGCGCTCAGGCGTTCGAGCACGCGCAGCGGCGAGCGCTCGGGTTCGCGCATCGCCTTCACGTCGAGCCAGAAGGTCTGCTCGAAGGCGTACTGGCCCTTGAGGGCGCCGTGCAGCACGTTGTCGGTGAACAGCACCCACGTAGAGCCCGGCGGGAACTCGACGACCTTGCGCGCGGTGTTCTTCTGATAGTCGGTGTCGACCTTGGTGATGTTGCGCAGCTGGCGCATGACGTCGTCATAGGGCGTGCGAAAGCCCTTGGTGATGCCCAGCTTGTCCAGCAGCCAGCCGCTGCCGGGGATGGGTCGGTGCACTTTCGGCATCAGGCGCTTGGCGAAGCCCTCGAACGGCTCCTCGCCGAACTGCCAGACGCGCGGGCGCCCTTCCGGATCGATGTTGGTGAGAACGCGCAAGACGCGGCGGCCTTCGGTCGGGAAGAAGAAGAACGTATCGACATGCAGGCGTTGCGGGCCGCTGCGCGGGCAGGGCCGGAAGGTCGCCGGACCCGGCGTCAGGCCCGGCCCGTAGGACGGCAGGAGATCGGCGACCAGGTCCTTCGCCCAGGCGGAGAAGCGGGACATCATGGCCTGCAGCTCCGCGCGCGCGTCGCCCTCGAGCGTGGTCTTCAGCAGCCGCTGGGAAGCCGGCAGATAGATGATGCGCGCGCGGCCGGAATGGCGGCGCGGCTGCTTCACGATGGCGGGATCGAGGAAGCGATGTTCGCGGTTGGTCATCGCGAAGGCGTCGTGCGGCA
>JBGPEQ010000593.1:0-2842 GCA_041482855.1 Dongiaceae bacterium
ATTTCGAATACGGGTAAGAGGCCTTCGCGCCGATTCCTGTTGACGGGCGGAGCAGCGCTCGCGACGACGGCACTTCTGTCGGGCCGTTCGCTTCGCGCGGATGCCGCGGCGGACCTGCATCTGACCGCCGGACCGGCGCGGATTGCCCTGCGCGACTCGCCCTCGCCCGAGACGGAGGTGTGGGCCTATGACGGTTCGGTGCCCGGTCCGACGATCCGCGTGCGCCAGGGCGAAACCGTCCGCATCGCCGTGGAGAACCGCCTCCAGGAAGAGACCACGGTCCATTGGCACGGCATCCGCGTTCCCAACGCCATGGATGGCGTGCCCTATCTGACGCAGAAACCGATCGCGCCGGGCGAGACCTTCGCCTACTCCTTTGCGCCGCCCGACGCCGGCACCTTCTGGTACCACCCGCACCAGCGCAGCTTCGTGCAAGTCGCGCGCGGCCTCTACGGCGCCTTCATCGTCGAAGAGGCGACGCCCATCGTCGTCGATCGAGACCTCACCTGGGTGCTCGGCGACTGGCGCCTCGGCGCGGATGCTTCGATCAACGACGACTTCGGCAATCACATGGACATGAGCATGGCCGGCCGCATCGGCACGACGGTTACGGTGAACGGCCGGCTGCCGCAGCCGTTCGTCGTGCGCAGCCACGAACGCATCCGCTTGCGGCTCATCAATGCCGCCACCGCCCGCATCTTCGCGCTCGCGTTCGCAGGCCATCAGCCATGGGTCATCGCGCTCGACGGACAGCCTGTCACGCCCCACGAACCCGATGACGGGCGGATCGTCCTCGGGCCGGCGATGCGCGCCGACCTCGTCATGGACATGATGGGCAGGGCCGGCGAGCGCTTCGCCGTCATCGATGGCTTCTACCCGCAATTCACCTACCGACTCCTGGAGATTGCCTACGCCGATGAGCCGCTGCGGGACCACGCGATCGAGGCGGGCATCAGGCTGCCGCGCAATCCTCTTTCGGAGCCCGACCTGACGACCGCGGGGCGCCACGAGATCGTGCTCGGCGGCGGCATGATGATGGGCGGCGATATGATGGGCGGCGGGGGGATGATGAACGGGATGATGGGCGGCGACATGATGGGGTCGGACAGCGACCATATCTGGACCATCAACGGCGTCTCGGCGACCGAGCACACCCACCAGCCGCTGCTGTACCTGAAGCGCGGCGGGTCCTATGTCTTCGCGCTCCAGAACAACACCGGCTTTCATCACCCGATCCACCTGCACGGCCACTCGTTCCGGGTCATCGCGCGGAACGGCGTGCCGACGCGGTTCATGGAGTGGCGCGACACGGTGCTGACCGCGCCGAAGGAGCGCGTCGAAATCGCGTTCGTCGCCGACAATCCCGGCGACTGGATGCTCCACTGCCACATCCTCGACCACCAGGCCGCCGGCATGATGGCCACGGTGCGCGTCGAATGATGGCGGCATCTACATGCTCGCGCAGAGAGCCGGAGGACCGACGCCATGATTGAGCAAACGTTAGAGACGCCGTCGTCGCCGGCGCGATTGTCGCGGCGGCTGGCCTTGGCGTTGCCGGCGATCGCCTTCGCCGGAATAGCCCTGAGTCTCGGCTTCGGCCTGCGGCGCGATCCCTCGTTGCTGCCGTCGGCACTTCTCGACAAGCCGGTGCCGGATTTCAGCCTGCCGCCGGTGAGCGGGCGGACGTTGGCGCTGTCGAGTCTGGACCTCAAGGGCGAGGTCTCGCTGGTGAACGTTTTCGCTTCCTGGTGCACGGCGTGCCGCTACGAGCACCCGCTGTTGCAGCAGATCAAGCAGAAGGGAATCGTTCCCATTCACGCCATCGACTACAAGGACAAGCCGGACGATGCCGCCAAGTGGCTCGACGAACTCGGCGATCCCTACACCCGCACCGGCGCGGACATCGATGGCCGCGTGGCCATCGACTGGGGAGTCTACGGCGTGCCCGAAACCTACGTCGTCGATCGCACGGGGCGCATCGCCTACAAGCAGGTCGGCCCGATCACGCGCGAAGCTCTCGACGAGACGATCCTCCCGCTGATCGCACGGTTGCGGCAATGACTGTCGTGCGATGGCCTTTCGACGGATGACTGAAAGCTGAAGGAGAAGCAGATCATGACGCTACCGAATGCACCCTTGGGGGCTCCCCGAGCGAGCGACGCGTCGTTGAGCCGCGACATTCTGGCCGCATCGAAATATGGGATTTACAGACTGCGGTCCCGGCTCGGAAGGCGCGGTCTCATCGCTGTCGGGGTCTTGGTAGTCGCCGCCGGCCTGGCGCTCAACTGGAGCTGGCTGGTTGCGATCGGGGTGGCGCCGCTGTTGCTGACGGCCCTCCCCTGCGTCGCGATGTGCGCGCTCGGGATCTGCATGATGCCGAAAGGCGATAAGCCGCGCGGAAAGCAGGCGGCGTCGGATGACGTTCACCAGGAGACGACGGCGATGCCAGCGGCGAAGAAACAATCGGACGACTGACCAGCCACCAGCACAGAAAAGGAAGT
Organism: Dongiaceae bacterium; assembly: GCA_041482855.1. Taxonomy (GTDB): domain Bacteria; phylum Pseudomonadota; class Alphaproteobacteria; order Dongiales; family Dongiaceae; genus JBGPEQ01. The sequence continues at coordinate 2,502 of JBGPEQ010000593.1, forward strand.
GTCAATGCCAACATCGATGAATCGCAGACGAGCGGTGATGGCGGTCGCGCTCGCGATCACGCTCGGCCTGATGCTGCCAGGACGTGGCTTTGCCGACGAGCTGAAGAAGGCGACTCTCTACAAGAACCCGCAATGCGGCTGTTGCGCGGAGTATGCCAAGCTCCTCCAACAGAGCGGTCTCGACGTGCAGATCGTGGACACCTTCGACCTGCCCTCGGTGAAGCGGGAGCATGGCGTGCCGGCGGCGCTCGAAGGCTGCCACACGACTCTCGTCGACGGCTACGTGATCGAAGGCCATGTGCCCGCGGACATCGTCCAACGGCTGCTGCGGGAAAAGCCGG
>JBGPEQ010000594.1:0-2840 GCA_041482855.1 Dongiaceae bacterium
CTGGCCTGCGACGTCGCCGCCGCCGACGGCAAGGTGACGCAGGAGGAGGCCCGCATCCTCCAGATGATGCGCGATCATCTCCAGATCGGCCGCCTGCCCGCCGCCGCCATCGAGCGCGGGGCCCGCGCCCGCCATACGCACGTCTAGCCTACCGACAGGGCGGACCGGGCGGACGACCTGATTCGCCTCAAGCGCGCCGATCGGGATTTGAGCGATGCACCCCATGTCCAGCGGGAATTGCCGTCTGCCGCGGCGGACCCGAGAGGGAGGCCTGGTTGGGGCCTCACAGGGGTCTCCAAAGTGAAAATTCTAAAACAACCCTATGCGTTCTGCGTAGGCGCGCTGCCCTTGCCCGCCCGGCCGGTGGACGCACCGGAGCCAGGCGCCGCCGCACGGGGGGAGCCGGTTCCCACGATCTGATCCACGATGTCAAAGATCGACCGCCCACCGCCCAGCTATCCGTCGACGTGACGAGATTTCCGTTCGGCTGACGGGAGCTTGCAGTATATGAACAAAGAGGGAACATGTCAAGCAGCCGGACTCGACGCGTGCGCCTTCCCTCCGAGTGCGCCGCAGTCCTTTCCTTTGGGCCTGCGTCCGGGATGGAGGGATCGTGGTGAAAGAGGCAGACAAGCTGTTCGTCGGCTCGATGCCGGCGCTCTACGACCGCCACCTCGGCCCCTTCATCTTCGAGCCCTATGCCCAGGACCTGGCCGAGCGGGTCGTTCGCTTCGGGCCGCAGCGTCTGCTCGAGACGGCAGCCGGCACGGGGATCGTGACCCGGGCGATGACGCGGGCGCTGGCCGATTCCGTTTCGATCACCGCGACCGACCTCAATCAGGCGATGGTCGACTATGCGGCGGCGCAGACCACGGCCGGCAACGTGGCGTGGCGGCAGGCCGACGCCCTGGCGCTGCCGTTCGCGGACGGCGCCTTCGACGCCGTGGTCTGCCAGTTCGGCGTCATGTTCTTTCCCGATAAGCGCGCGGGCTATCGCGAGGCCCTCCGCGTGCTCAAGCCCGGCGGTCGCTTCCTCTTCAATGTGTGGGACCGCATCGAAGACAATGAGATCAGCCGCGTGCTGACGGACGCGGTGGCGGCCCTGTTCCCCGCCGACCCGCCGCAGTTCCTGGCCCGCACGCCCCACGGCTATCACGATGTCAGGGTCATCCGGGACGAACTCGGGCAGGCCGGCTTCGCGCGCGTCGAGATCGAGACGCTCGAGAAACGCGGCCGGGCACCCTCCCCGCGCGACCCCGCCATCGGTTTCTGCCAGGGCAGCCCGCTGCGCAGCGAGATCGAAGCGCGCGACGCGGGCCGGCTCGGGGAAGCGACGGAGGCGGCGGCACGGGCCATCGCCGCCCGCTTCGGCGCCGGACCGATCGAAGGCAGGATCCAGGCCCATGTGGTCATGGCGGCGAGGTGAGCGGCGGGGCCTTCCATCAGCAGGACCGGCAATGCGGGGATCAGGATCGCACTGCTGACTGCCGAGACTCAGTCGAAAAGAAATCCACTCTGATCCCGACACACCTTCTGTGGCTGCGGTTTTCCGCCGCGCAACCTCCTAGACTCCCTCAAGAAGCGTGAAGTCGGCGCCGCGCAGAGCCTCGGCGGATCCGACACCCATGCGTTTCACGATCGCCATGGCCTTGACCATCGTGATGTCCACGGGGTGCACGCGATCGGCCGGCATGTACATCAGGGTGCCCGACATAGGTGTAGGCGCCTGCGGCAAGAACACGGTAACCCAGCCGTTCTCGAGCGGCTCGAGCAGGTACCCGATCTGCCAGCCGCCCTCGATGCTGACCAGTGCCGGTTTAACGCCTTCGGCGTTTTCGACGTGAGCGAGGCCCTCGGCCATGCTCTTCACGAGTTGGTACTGCGGGATACTACCGAGAACTGAGTTCTCGAACCGGCGCATGATGCGCTTGCCCGCATGTGTGCGGGCGGCAAGGCCAGCGAGGAAAGAGATGAAGACCAGCAATAGCGCCGCGAGGACAGTAACAACCCCGACACCGACAACAGCATCCGGAAGGAGTTTTGAGATCGGTTGTGCCACCTTTCCCGCCAGCCGCATCGCGTGACCCAGAACGATCAAGACGAGGACCACCGGCAAGAGAAACAACAGTCCCCCTGCGATCGTCGCTTTCAAGAAATTCATCGAGGAAGTTCCTATCCCTTGTTTCAGCCTGCACCGAAATTGAGGCAGTGCCCGATTTTGGCCCTCCTATCTGGCCGGTTGTAGGATAAAGGGTCAGAGCAGACATAGTTGTCAGTCGACATCTCTGGAAAGCAGCTGTCTTTGACACATCGGAACTACATGAAATCGGCTACAACGCTTCGCAATTCGTTAGCGTAGTCGAATTCCGCATCCGAAATCACTCCGTCGGCATCGATCAGCGCGGCAGCGCTGTTCGCGATCAGCCGAACGTGGCGCCCTGAGTCGGCTTGGCTCACTACTCGATCAAGACAGCCGAAGAACACCCCCCTGTCGGGAGATTGCCGATCGGCATACGCCAGCATTGACGCCAAGTCGTAGTCGACCGACTCAATTTCGTCGTACCCGTCACAGCGCGCTCGGCAGTAGTTGCCGATCACCTCGCGCTCCGAAAGGTGGAATTCACCATCGCATCGAGCAAGGAATGTCAGAATCCGGATGCCATCGCGACACCTGCTCATGGCGCGCGCTTGATCTCTTGTCACATGCGATGGTTCCACTGATACGGAGGTGGCGTTGCTTCCGATTGCGCCCCAATGCCTCAGCATGTCGAGGAAGGCTTCCGGGCCATTGAACACCTCGCCTGACCGCCAGTCGACCACCTCGACCAATCTGTCTACGC
>JBGPEQ010000595.1:0-2819 GCA_041482855.1 Dongiaceae bacterium
CATGTGCTTGATGTAGGGCGAGCGGCTGATGGGCCCGAAGCGGCGCGTGAAGGCGAGATGCTGCTCGGGCGTCAGCGTCTGGTCGTGCAGGAAGATGACGAGGTGGTCGTGCAGCGCCCGCTCGATCTCCGCGAAGGTCCGATCATCGAGAGAGCGCGCCAGATCGATCCCGGCAATGTCGGCGCCGAGCGCGCCCGCCATGGGCTGGACCCGGATCTGTGCGAATGAACTGTTCATCTCAACCTGCGTTTCCCAGCACAATATCGAAGGCGGCCTTCAAGGCGTTGGTCTCGATCTCCGGCGCCGGCAGGAACGACACGATCACGCGCTCGCGCGCGGTGACGTCGATGTCGTTCAGTATGCCGTCGCTGGCGTTGCGCGGCTCGCCCGCGACATACAGCTGCGTCACCAGCCCGTCGAGGCCCTGGCCGCTGATCTTGAAGTGGATATGGGCGGTGCGGCCGGGATAGGGCACCGGCCTGATGGTGCGGAAGCGATAGCCGCCATCGGCGGCGCTCAGGGTCTGGCCGTAGCCCTGAAAGTCGGCGTCCTCGGGCGCCGGGTTGTCGTCGCGCGGATCGTGGTAGCGGCCGTTGGCATCGCACTGCCAGATTTCGACGCGGGCGCCGGGCACGGGGCGGCCGTTGAGATCGAGCACATGGCCGGCGACATGCGCCACGGTTCCGCTCGCAGACGCTGCCTGGCCTGCAACCCGCACGAGGTCGTTGTCGGAGTCGAGGGGCAGGGTGAGCGGATAGAAGGGGCCGCTGGTCTGCGCCGGCGTCGGCAGCAATGCGGCCGCAGCCGCCCAGGACGGCATCGTGCCGCCGATAGCGGCTAGGGCCGTGATGCCCGTCAGGATTCGACGCCTGCCGCGATGGGCCGCTTCGCTCATGTCGCCAACTCCGTCCTTGCCATGGTCAGCTCATATGGGGTGCGACGGCGCCGAATATAGCCCATCGCCGGCGGCGAGCATCGGTGTTTGACAGCAGTCCTCCGTCCGGCTCCCATTGCACTCATGCAACCTGCGACCGCTTTGGCGGCCGGGATCAAGCGCGCGGGCAAACGCGCGCTCGATATCGTGCTGCCGCCGCGCTGCCTCAAATGCGGGACGACGGTCGACGCCGTGGGCGCGCTGTGCGCCGACTGCTGGCCGGCCGTCGCCTTCCTGGCGCCGCCGCATTGCGCGGCCTGCGGCGTGCCGTTCGAGTTCGATCTCGGACCGGACGCCCTGTGCGGTGCCTGCGCCGGCGAGCGGCCGGTCTTCGAGCGCGCCCGTGCTGCCTTCCGCTACGACGACGGCAGCAAGGACCTGATCCTGCGCTTCAAGCATGCCGACCGCACGGACTCGAGCCCGGCCTTCGCGCGCTGGATGGCGCGTGCCGGCGACGCGCTGCTGGCCGATGCCGACCTGATCGCGCCGGTGCCGCTGCATTGGCTGCGACTGTTCATGCGGCGCTACAACCAGGCGGCCCTGCTGGCGTCGGCGCTGGGCGAGCTGGCCGGCAAGCCCGCGCTCAACGATCTGCTGCTGCGGCGGCGGCGCACGCCCTCGCAAGGCGGCCTCGGCGCCCTGGCGCGGCACCGCAACGTGGCCGGCGCCTTCGCGGTCGATCCGCGGCGGCGGGCGCGCCTGCAGGACAAGCGCGTCCTGCTGGTCGACGACGTGCTCACCACCGGCGCCACGGTCGCGGCATGCGCGTCGGTCCTGCTGCGGGCCGGTGCCCGCGCGGTCGACGTGCTCACCCTGGCGCGCGTCGTCCGCACGGGTGGCTAGCTTCCGGGGCAGGGTGACAAATCCTATCGGCCATGCCACCTATAAGGGACGCGAAATGGCTCGGGCGGAACGAACGGGCATCATGGTAAAGATCGATATCTACACGACGATGATGTGCCCCTACTGTTATCGGGCGAAGAAGCTGCTGTCGCAGCACGGCGCCGATTTCATCGAGATCGACGTCATGGCCGACCGGGACCGCCGCCGCGAGATGATCGAGCGCGCGGGCGGTAGTCGTACGGTCCCGCAGATCTTCATCGACGGCCAGCATATCGGCGGCTGCGACGAGCTCTACGCGCTCGATGCCGCCGGCAAGCTGGCGCCCCTGCTGCAGCCGGTGCCGGCATGAGTGGGATATTCAAGGTCGCCTGCGTCCAGCTCAACGCGGCGCGCGACATCGCCCCCAATATCGCGGCGGCGTCCGCGCTGATCCGCGCGGCAAAGGCGCAGGGTGCTGAGTTCATCCTGACGCCCGAGAATACCGGCATGATCGAGCCGAAGCGGCCGCAGATGCTGGAGAAGGCGAAGCCCGAGGCCGAGCATCCGGCCATTCCCGCCTTCTCGGCGCTCGCCGCCGAGCTCGGCGTGTGGCTGCTGATCGGCTCGTTGCAGATCAAGCTCGACGCCGCCACCTGCGCCAACCGCTCCTTCCTGTTCGATGCGAAGGGCCGCGTCGCCGCCCGCTACGACAAGATTCATATGTTCGACGTCGATCTGGCGAACGGCGAAAGCTATCGCGAGTCGCGCAGCTACCGGTCCGGCGAGCAAGCGGTGCTGTCCGATCTGCCCTGGGGCCGGCTCGGGCTGACCATCTGCTACGACCTGCGCTTTCCCGCGCTCTACCGCGCGCTTGCCGAGGCTGGCGCCACCATGCTGGCGATTCCCTCCGCCTTTACCCAGCAGACGGGCGAGGCGCACTGGCACCTGCTGGTGCGCGCGCGCGCGATCGAGAACGGCTGCTTCGTGTTCGCCGCCGCGCAAGGCGGCAAGCACGAGAACGGCCGCGAGACTTTCGGCCATTCCCTGATCGTCGATCCGTGGG
>JBGPEQ010000596.1:0-2811 GCA_041482855.1 Dongiaceae bacterium
GCAGCGCCAGGTCGGAGGTGCGGAACAGGGTCTCCGCCAGGAAGCGCGCGATGTCCGTGGCGAAGCGCGGATAGCGCACGGCCTGGATCATCCCCTTGCGCATGATGACGTGGCCGTCGAGGCAATCCATGACGGTCATGGAGGCGGTCGCGTCGAAGAGATGCACAACGGGCACCAGATCGGGCGCGTGCTTGGCCTCCTCCACCAGGGCGATATGCTCGAAATGGGCACGCGAGAGCGGCAGCGGCCAGCTCTCGCCGACCAGCCGCACATAGGGCAGCGCCTGCTTGGCGCAGAGCGAGCCAGCGGGGCCACGGATCAGGAAGACGAGGTTGAGGTTGCCGTCGCCGACCTCCTCGATCCGCCACAGCGCGGCGGTGCCGCCGAGGCGCGCCGCCAATTCCGGCTTGCCCGCGAGATAGTCGCGCAGGCTGCGGGCGTCATGCGGCCGGTAGCCGGGCGGCGGGGGTTCGAGCTTGTCGCGCATAGCGGCAGGTTCCGACTAAATCTGATAGCCGAGCTTGCGCGCGCTGGCGAGGAAGTTGGCATACTGGGCCTTCTGCTTTTCGATGCCACGCTTCTGCACGATCGTGATCCAGGCCTCGGCGGCCTCGTCGAGGGCTTGCTGCGAGGTGAGATCTCCCGCGACCGCCTTGGCGATGTTGCGGCCGAGCGCGTCTGCATATTCCGGCATGCCCTCCCAATAGAGCTGGGGATAGCCGACCTGGACGTTCTTCAGGCCGCCATCGAGATAATCGCGCGCGGTCGCGAAATTGCGGAAGATTCCGCCGTTCATCGGCCACAACTCGTTGTCCGCGTCGCGCTGCGGATTGGGCTTGAGATAGAGCTGGGCGGCGGCATCGGTGTAGTGCGAGGCGCCGAAGGGCTTCGAGCCGCAGTAGGGATCGGCCACGATGCGATCGGAGACCTGCGGATGGGACATGCGATAGATGAAGTAGAAGGCCGCGTCCTTGACGGTCTGCGGCGCGTTCTTCGGAATCGATGCCGTCCGGCACCACGCCGAAATCGCGCGGTGGCTGACCGTGCCGTCGGCCTGCTTCCAGCCGGGGACGATGTCGGCCCCTTGGTCTTCCGCGAGGTCGGGGCCTTGCAGTTGGGCGGTGGACTTCGCCAGGTCCATCCACCAGATCGCCATGACGTCCGCGCCCGACTGCCAGCGCTGGCTGGCCTGCGAAACGCTCATCGTCTCCTTGCCCGGCGGGCCGAACTTGACGATCTGCTTGAGCAGGTCCAGGGCCTCGACCGCGGGCGGCGTATTGATCGTCGGATTCATCCCGGCGTCGAAGTAGTGCACGCCATTGCTGGCGGCGATGTTCATCCAGACGCTCCAGCCGACGGCCGGCGGATCGACGACCGTCGAAGCGCCGTAGACGCCCTGACTCGACAGCTCCTCGGTGAAGAACTGCGTGCAGTCGACGAACTCCTGCCAGGTTTTCGGAACCAGCAGGTCGCGCTGAAAGCGGGCGGAATACTTCTTCTGCAGCTCCGGGTCGGCAAAGCGCGACTTGCGGTAGTGCAGGACGTGGATATCGCCGTCGAGCATCACCCCATAGGTCCTGCCGTTCCACTTCGTGTAGAACTCGCCGTAGCCCGGCATGACCCAGTCGAGATATTCCTTTCCGCTGGGATAACGCGCGAAATATTCATCCAGCGGCTCGAGCTGGCCGCTCTCGGCAAAGGTCCCGAAGAACGGACAGGGGTATTGCACCCAATCGAAGTGCGGCCGCTCCGCCAGCAACTCCGGCAGGACCTGGTTCATGGCGTCGCCGCCCTCATATTGCTGGCGGCTCTTGATGCCGACGCCGGCATCCTTCATGAATATCGGCGACAGCCAGAGCGGCGCGTGCAGCCAGCCGGAATCCTGGAAGTAGGTCAGCTCGACGTTGTTGAACTTGACGCCGTCGGGCGGGAGGACGATGGAGTCTTCCGTCTGTGCCAGCACTCTGCGGCCGCGGCCCAGCAGCCCGCCGGCGGCCGCTCCCGTGCCGGCGGCCGCAAACTGCAGCAGCTTCCGGCGCGTCAACCCTTTGAAATCGGTCATTCGCCCCTGGTCGGGTCGTAGGACATCGCGACCTCCACCGCACACATACGTCTGCCCCTGTCCTCTTGCCCTCTGACGTCTCGGAGCGCTGAAAGGACTTCTATCCTTTCGAAAGGGAGTCGGCAGCTTCAACAGCAGTTCTTGCAAACGAGATCCCCGCTCACGCGAGGAAGTCCTGGATATTGGGCCGTTCGGCCGCCGATGCCCAGCGAGATCGCGCCAACGGCCGCACCGTCCTGGACCGGCGCCAAGTCGCCTCCCGGTATCGACTTGTCTAGCGCGTCGCCGCCCGGCACATTGTCGGGGGTATGTTCTCCGATGGTTGGGTCGAGTCAAGTACCTAGCGCAATGGGTACCTAGCGCCATGGGTTCAGAGAAAACGCGTGGACCGCAACGAGCGCGGCGCGACGCCGTCCTGCTCGCGGTCGATGTGGGCACCGGCAGTGCGCGCGCCGCGTTGTTCGATCCGCAAGGCCATATGCGCGCGCGGGCGAGCCATCCGATCCGCCTGGAGCGCCCGGCGCCCGACCATGTCGAGCATTCGAGCGAGGACATCTGGCGGGCGGTCTGCACAGCCGTACGCGCGGCCTGTGCTGAGGCAAGAACAGATTCCTCTGACGTCCTCGGCGTGAGCTTCGATGCCACCTGCTCGCTGGTCGCGCTCGACGGCGACGACCGGCCGGCCAGCGTGTCCGTTACCGGCGACGACCAGTGGAACGTCATCGTCTGGCTGGACCACCGCGCCGCCA
>JBGPEQ010000597.1:0-2808 GCA_041482855.1 Dongiaceae bacterium
CCGGGCCCGCAGCACGCGCACGCCGAGGCCGGCGAAGCGCGCTTCCGAATCGTGCGGCGCGATGGCGGCGATGACGCCGTGGATGTGATCGTGGACGGCGTGGAAGTCGATCGCGGGTTCGCTGGCCTGGACGCCGAAGCGCCCGGCGCGCCGTTGCGCCTCGGCGGCGTGGGCGGCGGCCAGCAGCGCCTTCGACGGCACGCAGCCGTAGTTCAGGCAGTCGCCGCCCATCTTGTGGGCTTCGATCAGGACGGTCTCGGCGCCCAGCTGGGCCGCGGCGGCGGCCACGCTGAGGCCGGCCGAGCCGGCGCCGATGACGCAGATGTCGGGGGTCAGAGTCGTGGTCATCGGGGGTTGGCGTTAGGTTGGTCGAGAATCAGTCCGGCCGCCTTGAACCACAGAGGCACAGAGACACAGAGGTTCACAGAGGAAAAGGGGAACGCCGATGAACGCGGATAAGAAGGGATGAACGCAGATAGTATCATTGACGCGCCTGCGGCGCGCCGCAGCCCGCATCTGCATTCACCCGCCTTCGCGAAGCCCGCTTCGGCGGGCGAAGGAAGGTCTGTGTTCATCTGTGGTTTCATTCTTCTCCGTGATCCTCTGTGCCTCTGTGCCTCTGTGGTTCAAGGCCACAAACTCGACCGTGCGCTATTTGCGAGACGTCGCGAAGCGTTTGTAGACGACGGGGACGAGGGCGAGGAGGGCGAGGCCGACGAGGGCGAGGATGATCTGCGGCGTCAGCACGTTGTCGAGCGAGCAGTCGCGGCCGGCGTCCAGCAGGCTGCCGAGGCCGGCGCCGAAGTACGCGAACACGAAGGTCGCGGGGATGATGCCGAAGAAGGTGGCGACCACGAAGCTGCGCAGCCGCACGCCCAGGAAGGCCGGCACGAGGTTGACGACGAAGAATGGAAACAGCGGCACCAGCCGCAGGAACAGCAGGTAGCTCAGCTCGTTCTCGGCAAAGCCGCGCTGCAACTTTGCGAGCCAGGGTCCGACCCGCGCCTGCAGCAGATCGCGGAAGGCGCTGCGCGCGGCCAGGAACAGGACGGTGGCGCCGGCCGTGGCGGCCGCGACCACCATCGCGGTGGCGGCCGGCGTCCCGAAAAGGAAGCCGGCGGCCACCGTCAAGATGGCGGCGCCGGGCACGGAGAGCGCGACTGCGGCGGCATAAAGCGCCATGAAGCCGAGGATGGCGAGCAGCCGATGGGCCGCCACCCAATCGCCGAGCCAGGCCCGGTTGTCGCGCAAGGCGGCGCAGCTCAGCCGGTCCTGCAGTCCGAAGGCAAAGAACAGTCCGAGTCCGATGAGCAGCGCCAGCAACGGCAGCAGACGCACGGCCGAGCGCGCTCGGCCTTCCTTCGTCGCGTCTCCGCCGCTCATGCCGTCCTCGCCGGTGGGAGAAACCACGGTCTTGTAGCATCGCCGGCAGGCAGCGACCATTCACCATCGGGTGACCGCGCCTTCGCGTAGTGGCCTGTTAAACCGCTGTAATCTCAAACTTTTGTGAGCGGGTCGGTGGATTCATGCGTTGACTCGGCCTGACCGACCCCTTATACAACCGGCCGCATTCCAACGCTCTCAGCCGTCAAACGGAGTTCAATCGTGAAGCGCACCTATCAGCCGAGTGTGCTGGTCCGCAAGCGTCGCCACGGCTTCCGCTCGCGCATGGCGACCGTCGGGGGCCGCACCGTGCTGGCCCGCCGCCGCGCCAAGGGCCGCAAGCGCCTGTCCGCCTGAGCCGCCATGGCCGCGGTCGCGCGCCTGAAGCGCCGGCCGGATTTCCTGCGGGTGGCCGGCGGGCGCCAGAAGTGGGTCGCCCCCGGGCTCATCCTGCAGGCCCTCAGGCAGGATGATTCCAAACCGTCGACAGAGGGGATTGCGCCGGCCCGCGTCGGCTTCACCGCCAGCGGCAAGGTCGGCAATGCGGTGGTGCGCAACCGGGCGCGTCGCCGGCTGCGCGCCGCGGCCGCCAGCGTGCTGCCTCGCCGCGCGGCGGCGGCGCACGACTATGTGTTGATCGCCCGCGCCGGCACCTTGAAGCGCCGGTTCGCCGATCTGGTGGCCGATCTCGAGGCCGGGCTCAAGCGTTTGGGATTGTATCGCGAGGATGCCGAGGCCATGGCCACGAACGCAGGACCGGAGAACAGCCATGCGGCCTGAGCGCGCGCTCTGCATCGGCCTGATCCGGGTCTATCAGTACGGGATTTCGCCGCTCCTGCCGCGCGCCTGCCGCTATGGGCCGACCTGCTCGGAATATGCCCGCGAGGCGATCGAGCGCCACGGCGTGATCCTCGGCTGCTGGCTGGCGGCCGGGCGGCTGCTGCGCTGCCATCCCTGGGGCGGCCACGGCTACGATCCGGTGCCCGAGCGCGTCCGATGGACGTGGCGGCGATCGATCGATCCGCGTTGAACAGGGCCTTTCGAGCGAGATCGGCGCGCATGGGACGGCGATAAGAGCGGAATCATGGAACAAAAAAACTTCATCCTCGCCCTCGTGCTGTCCGGCATCATCATCATCGGCTGGAGCATTCTGCAGCCCTACCTGTTCCCGACGCCGCCCGCACGGCCCACCCAGCAGACCTCGGCGCCGTCGCAAACGCCACCGGTCGCGGGCACGACAGGAGCGACGGCGGTTCCCGGCGCCGGCACCACGGAAGCCGCAGTCGAACTTGTGGATCGCAAGACTGCGCTCGAGCAATCGCCGCGCATCGCCATCGACGCGCCGAGCCTCAAGGGATCGATCGCGCTCAAGGGGGGCCGCATCGACGACGTCGAGTTGGCGGGCTATCACGAGACCGTCGATCC
>JBGPEQ010000598.1:0-2790 GCA_041482855.1 Dongiaceae bacterium
CCGATGAACGCCGATAAGGATTGTTGCGCGCCGGGGGCGCGCTACAGAAACATCTGCGTTCATCCCTTCTGATCTGCGTTCATCTGCGTTCGACTTCCTTCCTGCCCCTCACCGCCCCGCCAGGGGCAGGCAGATGTCGGTCAGCCACTGCTCGGGCGGGAGCGTGCGCGGGTTGTTGAGGTATTCTTCGAAGATGGGGCGGTCGGCGCATTGCTCGCCGCTCCTCGGCAACCAATCCCGGTAGAGCCAGCGATAGGCCTTGTTCAGTTCGGCGTAGGGACCCCGGTGGTGCAGCACCGCATGGCGGCCGCCGGGGACCTCGACGATGCGGAGGTCGCCATCGACGGCGACCTCGGGGCCGATGACCAGGCCGGCATCGGAGCGCAGATCCTTGGCGGCCACGCCGTCGGGATCGTCGTAGTAGACGCCGATCGCCCGCGTCTGCGGACCCATGAGTCCGCGGCCGATGGCCCAGGCGAACAGCCGTTCGAAGGTGGTGCCGATTTCCAGGTAGGAGCCGGCGTGGCGCAGGGCGGCGAGGCGGACCGGCTGCAACTCGCGGATGCTGACGTCGTACATGGCGGTCTCCGTTTCGACTGCGGCGGGCGAGGGCGGCACCAGGCGTCCCGCGCGGCGATAGGCCGAGGGCGAGATGCCGTAGCTGGTGCTGAAGGTGCGGGTGAAGGCGGCGATGCTGCGGTAGCCGGCTTGGCGCGCGAGGGCGGTGATGGGCGCCTGGCCCTGCACGAGCTCACCGGCGGCGTGGTGCAGGCGCAGGCGGCGCAGGGTGTCGGCGGCAGTCTCGCCGGTCATGGCGCGGTAGATGCGATGGAAATGGAATGGCGAGAAGCAGGCCACCGCGGCCAGTCGGTCGAGATCGAGCGAATCGTGGAGGTGCTCGCCGATGTGGACGACGACGCGCTCGATGCGGCGGCTGTGGTCGAGGATGGTGAGCGGCTTGGTCATGGCTCCTCCCAGGCCCGTAATCTACGCGATGGCGGGTTGATCGCGATTGCGAAGTTTCGGGAGTGGATGAAAGCAAGATTCACCGCAGAGACGCGGAGACGCAGAGAAGAAGGTGGAACGCTGATCAACGCAGATGAGGGCAGATGAACGCGGATAAGGACTGTTGCGCGCCTTCGGCGCGCGATCAAACTTATCAGCGTTCATCCCTTCTGATCCGCGTTCACCCGCCTTCGCGAAGCCCGCTTCGGCGGGCGAAGGAAGGTCTGCGGATTCCTTCTCTGCGCCTCTGCGTCTCTGCGGTGAACCTTCTTGTTACGTCCGCGCCGGGCTGATGAGGCGGACGCCGGCCAGGATGGCTACCGTCATCACGCCCGGGATCACCGCGAGCCAGGTGCCGGCAGCGGCGAGGGCGCCGGTGGCGGCCCAGCCGATGGAGGACAGGGCCTCCGCGAACGTGGCGACGCGCGACGAGGTCTGGCGGCGGCGGAAGTGGCTGCGCTTCGCCTGGCTGCGGAACCAGATCTGGATGGCGGTGGCCGAGGCCGTGGCGGCGAGGATCCCGACGGCCGAGACGAGGGCGCCGAAAGGCGCGGCGAAGGCCAGCGCAATCACGAAGGGGGCGAAGACGAGGGCGATGGCGCCCATGACGGCCTCGATCTTCGCGCGCAGGACGTGACGGGCGGAGACCGGCGCCGAAGCGATGAGGTCGGGCGCGTCCTCGCCGGAGATGGCGAGCCAGGCGAGGCCGCCGGCGAGCTGTCCGGCCGCCATGATCAGCACGGGCGACAGCAGCACCAGCGTGCCGGCGCCGCCGGAGAAGTTGCGCCACAGCAGCAGGGCCGGCGGCAGCAGGTAGAGCACCTGCATCAGCGTCTGCGACAGCAGCCAGGGGTCGCGCCGCAGCAGCGTCCATTCCTTGCGGCGCAGCGCGGCCGTCGGCGCGGCCCGGCGAAAGCGCGCCAAGCCGCGGCGCCGGCGCGTGTCGGCGTTGGAAATGCTGGCGGCGGCGATCGCGTGGCGGGCGAAGTGCTCCGCGAAGAACAGGATTGCAGCGGCGAGAATCATGAAACTCGCGCCGAGCACGGTTGCCAGCGCGGCGACATCGCCGAGGATCGCGCGGGCGGGCCACCAGACGAGGCTGTCGACAGCGGGCGCCAGCGCAAGCACCGAGTCCGACTGCAGGAAGGCGATGCGGGACAGGGTGCCGTAGGAGAGGATCGCGCCGGCCTGCAGGCCGATGACGAAGATCGCGCCGATCACGGCGGCGACGATCTGCGCCACCAGCCGCGTGCGCTTGGGCCCGATCAGGTGGAAGAGCGCGATGGTGAGGGCTACCGCCAGCGCGGTGGCCGTGACGCCCATGGCGGCGACGACCCCGTAGGCGCCGAGCCAGCGCAGGCCACCGCGCAGGACGAGGGCGTCGATGAAGGGCGCGGCCAGGAGCATCGCCATCGCGACGGTTGAGAACGCCATGGCCGCGATGCGCACGGCGAAGAGCCGCCGCGCGGCGACCGGCGAGGACAGGATGAGGTCGAGGTCGCCGCGGGCGTAGAAGGCGCGCGTCACCGACTCCAGCGCCTGCGACAGCATCAGCGACCAGGACAAGAGGGCGCTGCCGCTCACGACCGCCAGGGTCAGCTTGTCGGGATCGGCGGCCACATCGGCATAGCGCCCGACCATGCCGAAGGCGACGAGGTGCATGAAGATCGCGAAGGCGATGATGGCGATCGCCACGGTGCGGGTGCGCCGGCGGCGTCCGGCCGTCATCATCGACAGCCAGTCGCGCCAGGCTAGGCGGCCCTCGTTCTGCGCGAACCAGGTGAG
>JBGPEQ010000599.1:0-2782 GCA_041482855.1 Dongiaceae bacterium
CACGTCGCAGTTGATGCATTCGTCGGTAATTATCAGGGCCATGTCTGTTTCCTTGTCTGTCAGGGTTGTTGCTTGAACTTCTCCGCCAGCCTTTGGACAACGAGAGGCTGGACAAATTTCGAAACATCGCCGCCGAGCCGGCCGATCTCCTTCACGAAGCGCGAGGAGATGAACTGGTGGCTCTCCGAGGCCATGAGGAACAGGGTCTCGACGTTGGGGTCGAGGCGCGCGTTCATGCCGGCCATCTGGAACTCGTACTCGAAGTCGGAGACGGCGCGCAGGCCCCGCACGATCACGCTGGCGCCCACGCTTTGCGCGAAGTGCATGAGCAGGTTGTCGAACGGGCGCACCTCCACCCGGCGGCCCGCGGCCGGGTTGTTGAGGTCGGCGACCTCGGCCCGCACCAACTCGACCCGCTCGTCGACAGCGAGTAGCGGGTTCTTGCCGGCGTTGCGGGCGACCGCGACGATCAGGTGATCGGCCACCCGGGTGGCGCGGCGGATCATGTCCATGTGGCCGTTGGTGATGGGATCGAAGGTGCCGGGATAGATGGCGGTGCGCGGGCTAGGCATCGTGCGCCGGTCCTTCCTCGCCATTGCCGTTGCCGACTTCGGGCACCGGCGTCTCGTCGCTGAGGCGGGTGACGGAGACCACCTTCTCGCCCTCCTCCACCTTGAAGAGCACCACGCCCTGGGTCTTGCGGCCGGCGATGCGGATATCCACCACCGGGCAGCGGATGAGCTGGCCGCGATCCGTCACCAGCATGATCTGGTCGCGGTGGCCGACCGGGAACGAGGCGACCGCCTGGCCGTTGCGGTCGGACATCTCGATGGCCGCGATGCCGGAGCCGCCGCGCCCGGTGATGCGGTATTGATAGGCCGAGCTGCGCTTGCCGAAGCCCTTGGCGGTGACGGCGAGGATGAACTCCTCCATGGCCTCGAGTGCCCCGAAGCGCTCGGGCGTGAGGGTGACGGTCTCGGCCGTCTCGGCGGCCTCCTCCTCCACCGCCTCGCCCGCGGCCTCCTCCTCGCCGCCGCGCCGCTTCCTGGACATGCGCAGGTAGGCGATGCGCTCGGCGGTCTCGACGTCGACATGGCGCAGGATCGACATGGAGATGACGTGGTCGCCCTCCTCCAGCTTGATGCCGCGCACGCCCGTGGAGGTGCGCCCCGTGAAGACCCGCACGTCGGCGACCGGGAAGCGGATGGCCTGGCCGTTGCCGGCGGCCAGCAGCACGTCGTCCTCCTCCGAGCAGGTCTGCACGCCGATGAGCCGATCGCCCTTGTCCAGCTTCATGGCGATCTTGCCGTTGGCCATGACGTTGACGAAGTCGGAGAGCTTGTTGCGCCTGACGTCGCCGCTCGCCGTGGCGAACATCACGTACATCTCGTCCCACTTTGCCTCGTTCTCCGGCATGGGCATGAGGGTCGAGACGGTCTCGCCCTCCTCGAGCGGCAGCAGGTTGACGAGCGCCTTGCCGCGCGCCTGCGGCGTGCCCAGGGGCAGGCGGAAGACCTTGAGCTTGTAGGCCATGCCGCTGGTCGAGAAGAACAGCACGGGCGTGTGGGTGTTGGCGACGAAGATGCGGCTGACGAAGTCCTCCTCGCGCGTCGCCATGCCGGCGCGGCCGCGGCCGCCACGGCGCTGGGCGCGATAGGCGGAAACCGGCACGCGCTTGATGTAGCCGGCGTGAGTCACCGTCACCACCATGTCCTCGCGCTGGATCAGGTCCTCGATGTCCTGCTCGAACTCGAGGTCCTGGATCTCCGTCTTGCGCGGCGTGGCGAACTGCTCCTTGATGGATCTCAGCTCGGTGCGCAGGATATCGAGCCGGCGCGCCCGCGATCCCAGGATGTCCAGATAGTCCTTGATCTTGACGGACAGCTCTTCCAGCTCGACGGCGATCTTGTCGCGCTCGAGTCCGGTCAGGCGCTGCAGGCGCAGCTCGAGGATGGCGCGCGCCTGCTCTTCGGAAAGCTTGATGGTGCCGTCGGGCGCCACGAAGCGTCCGGGCTCGTCGATGAGGGCGATCAGCGGCTCGACGTCGCGCGCCGGCCAGGCCCGCTCCATCAGGCGCTCGCGCGCCACCACCGGATCGGGCGACTTGCGGATGAGGGCGATGACCTCGTCGATGTTGGCGACGGCGATGGCGAGTCCGACCAGCACATGGGCGCGCTCGCGCGTCTTGCCCAGCTCGAAGGCGGTGCGGCGCGTGATGACGTCTTCGCGGAAGTCGACGAAGGCGACGATGACGTCCTTCAGCGTCATGGTCAGGGGACGGCCGCCGTTGAGCGCCAGCATGTTGACGCCGAAGCTGGTCTGCAGCGGCGTGTGGCGATAGAGTTGGTTGAGCACGACCTCGGCCATGGCGTCGCGCTTCAGCTCGATCACCACGCGCACGCCGTCGCGATCGGACTCGTCGCGCAGGTCGGCGATGCCCTCGATTATCTTGTCGTTCACGCACTCGGCGATCCGCTCCTGCAGGCGCTTCTTGCTGGCCTGGTAGGGGATCTCCGTGACGATGATGGCTTCGCGGTCCTTGCGGATCTCCTCGATGTGCGTGCGCGCCCGCACCATGATCGAGCCGCGGCCGAGGTGATAGCCTTCCTTGATGCCGTTGCGGCCGAGGATGAGGCCGCCGGTCGGGAAGTCCGGCCCGGGTATCAGCTGCATCAGCCCGTCGATGGTGATGTCGGGATCGTCGACATAGGCAAGGCAGGCGTCGATCACCTCGCCGAGGTTGTGGGTCGGGATGTTCGTGGCCATGCCGACGGCGATGCCC
>JBGPEQ010000600.1:0-2781 GCA_041482855.1 Dongiaceae bacterium
CTTCGAGGGTTGCCTGCCGATCGAGGTGATGGCGGCGCGCGGGCCGAATACACTGCGCTTCGGGCCGATGAAGCCGGTCGGACTGGTCGAGCCGCATACCGGCCGCCGGCCGTATGCGGTCGTTCAGCTGCGGCAGAACAATGCGCTGGGCACGCTGTTCAACATGGTGGGCTTCCAGACCAAGCTCAGGCATGGCGAGCAGGTCCGCATCTTCCGCACGATCCCCGGGCTGGAGCGCGCCGAGTTCGCGCGGCTGGGCGGGCTGCATCGGAACACGTTCCTCAACAGCCCGCGGCTGCTCGATCGCCAGCTGCGCCTGAAGGTCCTGCCACGGCTGCGTTTCGCCGGCCAGATCACGGGCGTCGAGGGCTATGTCGAGAGTGCGGCGATCGGGTTGCTGGCTGGGCGGATGGCGGCGGCGGATCGGCTCGGTCAACTCCTGGAGGCGCCGCCCCCGACCACGGCAATGGGCGCGCTCGTCAACCACATCACCGGCGGCGCCAGCGCCCAGACCTTCCAACCCATGAACATCAATTTCGGCCTGTTCCCGGCCCTGGCGGACGAGGAGCGCTACCAGCGCGGCCATCTGCCCCGCAAACCAGCCCTCTCGGCGCGCGCCCTCAACGATCTCGCCATCTGGCTCGACGGCGCGCGGCAGGCGGCCGCGTAGTCAGAAGCGGCCGCGCAGGCTGGCCCACAGCAGCCGCCACACGCGGCCCGGCGGCACCTCCTGCAGCCGAGGCGCGTAGATATCGTAGCCGACGGCCTCGAGCTGGCGCAGGTATCGTGTTGCGAAGGTTCCCAAGAGCATGACGGGCAGCAACCGCCGCGGCGCTGTGCGGCCAAGCTCGCGGCCGGTCGCCAGGTGGCTGCGCGCTTCCAGGGCCACGGCGCGCACGACCTCGGGAAGCGCCGGCGGCCGCCGCTGCTCCAGGACATCGTGAGCGTCGAGATCATGCTGTGTCAGGATGGCCTGCGGCAAATGGATGCGACGGTGGCGCGCGTGGAACGGCACGGCGCGTATCAGGCCGGTCATCCCCCACGCGATACATACGGCGCGGACCGCCCGGGCCGCCTGTTCGCCCCCGCCGCCGAGGACCTGCGACGCCAGCAGTCCGAGACCGCCCGCAGTGGCATCGACATAGGCGACCAGTGCCGGCAGGTCGGCCGGCAGCGTCTCGGCCATGTCGCTTTCACGGGCGTCGATGAGGCGATCGAACGGCGCGCGGTCGAGGCCATGGCGGCGAATCGCGGCGGCCAGCGGCTGCACCACCTGATGGCGGCGCTCGCTACCGGCGTATATCTCGGCGATACAGTCGCGCCACCATTGCAGCCGCACCAGCCCCATTATCGGCTCGCGCACCACCTCGCGCGTCTTGGCCACCTCTAGATTGAAGGCGTAGAGGGCCATCAAATCGGGGCGCGTCTGAGCGGCGGCGAACAGCGCGGTCAGGTAGCGGTCGCGGTCGAATCGCCGCACCTGGTCCAGGCAGTAGGCGGCATCGGCTTCGGCGTTGGTTGGGTCCATCGGCGGGCCTAGGAGTCCAGACTCGTTCCGGCCGGACCATGCGAGCGGCGTTGCAACCAAGTTACTTCATGATATTCTCCCGCCGCCTTAGAATGACAATGGTTTGCAGAATCGAGCGAGCGGGGGTCGAACAATGAAGAAGTTACCTTGGGAAAGCCTTCATCCGGCGCTGGCGATCGGCGCCGGGCTGGCGGTGATCCTGCTGATCATTTCCGGGCACTTTAAATATCTCGGCGATGCCGCGTTCTGGCAGTTCCTGTTCCGCTTACTGCACATCTGGTCGGGAATCTTGTGGATCGGGCTGCTCTACTATTTCAACTTCGTCCAGATTCCCTCGATGCCTAAAATTCCGGACGAACAGAAGCCGGCGGTCAGCAAGGTGATCGCGCCGGCGGCCCTGTTCTTCTTCCGATGGGCGGCCGCGGCAACGGTCCTGTTCGGCCTGATCACCATGACCTACAACCAGTCGTGGAACAACATACCGGTATCGATCGGCATGCTGCTGGGCCTCATCATGGCGTACAATGTCTGGTTCATCATCTGGCCGAACCAGCAGAAGGCGCTAGGCTTGGTGGACGCCGACGCGGACACGAAGAAGAAGGCCGCCCGCATGGCCATGCTGACGTCACGCTTCAACACCATGCTCTCGATTCCGATGTTGTACGGCATGGTCTCGGCGCATCTCCCGGCCTCATGGTAGCGAAGACCTGAACGGGGCCGCCTCGGCCCCGTTCGCGCCGCTTCACGGCATCGCGATGAGGGCCGCCGCGACCGGGCGGCCCTCGGCCATCAGGACATTGTAGGTCCGGCAGGCGGCGCCGGTGTCCATCGGTTCCATGACCACGCCAATGTCGCGGAAGGCCTGGCGGAGGCCCGGCGGCATGGGCGCCATTCGCGATCCGCAGCCGACGAGCAGCAGATCGACGCCTCCTGCGCGCGCGGCCTCGGCAACCGCAGCGAGGCTCTCGAACGTCATTGATGCGGTGTCGGTGACCGGCCATGCGGCCGTGCGATCCGTCAGCACGAGTATGGAACCTTCGAATACGCGGCCACTCACCCGGAACCGCCCGCCGCCGTAGGATTCGACGATCTGTCGCCCGGCGGGGATGAGCGGCGTGAGGTCCATGGCGAGGCTAGGGGCGGCTGGCCGCCTTCTCGGCGTCGGGCCTCATCGTGCCCACCTTCTCGCGCCGCAGGTTCATGTAGATCAGCATCGGCGAGGCCACGAAGATCGTCGAGTAGGTGCCGATGAC
>JBGPEQ010000601.1:0-2776 GCA_041482855.1 Dongiaceae bacterium
CCCCCGCCGAATTCAAGTAGCGCTGCACCTCCGCGAGATCGAAGCTGTGGGCAGTGGTCAGCGACAGCACGATGTTGTCTTCGGTCGCCGCCGCCTGCAGCTCGAAGTTGAACTTGCGGCAGAAGCGCTTGCGCAGCGCCAGTCCCCAGGCCCGGTTGAGCCGGCTGCCATAGGGCGAATGCACCACCAGCTGCATGCCGCCGACGGAGTCGAAGAAGCGCTCGAGCACGATCCTGTCCTGCCCCGGCAGGCAGCCGAGCGCCGCGTGCGCCGCCGCCAGATACTCTGCCAGCTGCTCCGCGGCCGAGGCGTCGAGGCCGAGCTCTTCCATCAGCCAGCGCGCGACGCCCGCGCCGCTCCGATCCGCCGGCAGTCGCGCCGCGATCTCCGCCCGCAGCCGCGACACCGATTGCGACAGCTCGTCGCTTCGCCCGGGCGCCTCGCCCAGCCAGAACGGAATCGTCGGTGGCTGTCCCCGCGCGTCCTCCACCCGCACGATCCCGCGCTCGACCCGCAGGATGCGGTAGGAGGCGTTGCCGAGCTGGAAGATGTCGCCGGCCATGCTCTCGACCGCGAAGTCCTCGTTCACCGTGCCGATGAACTGGCTCTCCGGCTCCAGCATCACCCGGTAGTCCGCATTGTCGGGTATCGTGCCGGCGTTGGTCAGCGCCGTCAGCCGCGCGCCGCGCCGCCCGCGCAGCCGGCGATTGACGGCGTCGTGATGGATGAGCGCGCCGCGCCGTCCGCGCCGCGTGCTGAAGCCCTCCGCCAGCATCGCCACGACGGCCGCGAAATCCTCCCGCGGCAGCGCGCGATAGGGCCAGGCCCGCCGGAACAGCGCGAACAGCTCGTCCTCGCCCCAATCCTGCGCCGCCGTTTCCGCCACGATCTGCTGCGCCAGCACGTCGAGGGGCCGTTCGGGGATCGTCAGCCGGTCGAGCTCGCCGCGGCGCACGCTGTCGAGCAGCGCCGTGCATTCCACCAGTTCGTCGCGCGAGAGCGGAAACAGCCGGCCCTTGGGCGTGCCGTCGATCGCATGGCCGGAGCGTCCGACCCGCTGCAGGAAGCTCGCGATCGAGCGCGGCGAGCCGATCTGGCAGACCAGATCGACCTCGCCGATATCGATGCCGAGCTCCAGCGACGCCGTCGCCACCAGGGCCCTGAGCGCGCCGCGTTTGAGCCGCTGCTCGGCATCCAGCCGCTGCTCCTTGGCCAGGCTGCCGTGATGCGCGGTCACCTGGTCTTCGCCCAGACGGTCGGAAAGCTGGCGCGTCACCCGCTCCGCCATGCGGCGCGTGTTGACGAAGATCAGCGTGGTCCGATGCGCTCGGATCAGCTCGGTCAGCCGCTCATAGATCTGCAGCCAGACCTCGCCGGACATCACGGCTTCGAGCGGCGAGGACGGCACCTCGAGGCCGAGGTCGCGCGCCCGGCGGTGGCCGCTATCGATGATCCGGCATTCGGCCGCCGGCGCACCGTCCGCGCCGGCGCCGACGAGAAAACGCGCGATCTCTTCGATCGGCTTCTGGGTCGCCGACAACCCGACCCGGAGCAATCGATTGCCGCACAGCGCGGCCAGGCGCTCCAATGTCAGCGACAGATGGACGCCGCGCTTGTTCGGCGCGAGCGCATGGATCTCGTCGACGATCACCGTGCGCGTGGTCGCGAGCATCCGCCGGCCGGACTCCGAGCCCATCAGGATGTACAGCGACTCCGGCGTGGTCACGACGATGTGCGGGGGACGCCGGCGCGCACGGTCGCGCTCGCTCGCCGGCGTGTCGCCGGTGCGCACCCAGGTGCGGATCTCCACCTCCGGCAATCCCCGCGCGCGCAACGCTTCCGCGATGCCCGCCAGCGGCGCTTCCAGGTTGCGCTGGATATCGTTCGACAGCGCCTTGAGCGGCGAGACATAGACGACCTGCGTCTCGTCGCGCAGTTCGCCCGCCACCCCCTGGCGCACGAGCCCATCGATCGCCGCGAGAAACGCGGCCAGCGTCTTGCCCGATCCCGTGGGCGCCGCAACCAGCGCATGCCGGCCCGCCCGGATCGCCGGCCACGCCTCGACCTGCGCCGCCGTCGGCGCCGCGAAGCTGCGATCGAACCAGTCGGCGACGGCCGGATGAAACAGGGAGGCTGCGGTCACAGGAGTGGTCCAAGAGGGAGAATGTACTATGAGAACATGAGATGAACTCGATGGAACGTCAAGGATTGGACTGGCGCAAAGAAGGAAGCGGGCCCCGGCGCGCCGGCAATTGGCAGCGCCGGCAGCGCATCGCGGCGAGCGAGAGAAGTGCCGTGCTCATCGCTCAGGTCCGTGGGAAACGACCAGCCCTGGTCGTGCCGTCATGGCAGTCAGATAGACCCGGGCGGTGAATGGATCGTGCAGCCGATCGTAAAAACAGGGTGAATTCGCTTCCGCCTCGCGCCTCGTCGCCCATGAGTTGGGCATCGAATAGCCGGGCGCGCGATGGCTGCAGGAGACGGCGGGGCGGCAGTCTCCTCCCTCGAAGTGGGGGCCTCTCCGCAACTCGATGCCACACGCTTCTCCCTCGGCCCACCTCTTAACGCTCTTCTCCCCCCAAATGGGAGGTGTGAAGAAACCCGCCGAGGCGTAGCGTCAGGAAAGTTCGCCGAGATTTACGGCCGTTGCGAGCACGCCACGGCAACGACATTTGCCGGCGACGGGGGCCACCGCGATACCGGTGTCTGACCCCAATAACGTTCGGAAGCGGTTCTTGAGATTGGGACCTCTGACCTCCTTCGGCGCAAGGATGGA
>JBGPEQ010000602.1:0-2769 GCA_041482855.1 Dongiaceae bacterium
CGCCGCCGTCGCTGCCATGGGCCATCGGCACCACGCCGGCGGCGACCGCCGCGCCCGACCCGCCGCTGGAACCGCCGGGCGTGTGATCGAGGTTCCAGGGATTGCGCGTCGGCCCGCCATAGACGCGCGCCTCGGTGGCCGGGCTGATGCCGAGCTCCGGCGAGGTCGTGCGCGCGAAGGCGACGAGCCCGGTCTTGCGCAAGCGATTCCAGATCTCCCCGTCGAACGTCCATTGATAGTTCGCGAAGAAGCGCGAACCTGAACTGGTGGGATAGCCGATCGCCTCGCAGCCGAGGTCCTTGAGCAGGAACGGCACGCCGCTGAATGGCCCGTCGGGCAGGCCGCGGGCGATGGCCGCGCGGGCCTGGTCGTGGGCGGAATGAACGATGGCGTTGAGCTTCGGATTGACCCGCTCGGCGCGTACAATCGCCGTCTCCAGCAGCTCGCCCGCGCTTACCTCCCGCCGCTTGATCAGCCCCGCCAACCCCAACGCATCGTAGTTATCGTATTCCCTGACCTCGCCCACGCGTCCACTCCCACCGTCCAACTCTTGCGCACAGTTTATCAGGTCGCCCGCAGTCGGCGCTGTCAAGGT
The DNA here is from genome assembly GCA_041482855.1 of Dongiaceae bacterium. Lineage (GTDB taxonomy): Bacteria > Pseudomonadota > Alphaproteobacteria > Dongiales > Dongiaceae > JBGPEQ01. The sequence goes on from JBGPEQ010000602.1 coordinate 596, forward strand.
ACCGCGCCACGGCTCGCAGTCCGCGATCCCTGGCGCAACCGTTCGGCCGTCGCGATGGATCGCTCGGAAGCCAAAGAAGATTCGGGGCGGTATTCCAGCAGCCGCGACTCACCTCGCCGGCGCCGTCATGAAAAGGGCCCCGGCCAACTCCAGCGTGAATTCAGAATAGTCAAACTAAGTCAAATTGTTAACGCCTGTTCCCGAGACGGCTTTACAAGATACAGGCCGGCAGGCCATCATGGTGGCCCATCAGGGGCCGCACTCGCGCCAATCCGGTTCTGGCTTCCCGGCGCCCACCCAAGGCGGGCGGTAACCGCGAGCGACCGCTGCAACAACGAGAACGACAACAACAGTTGAGAGACAGGGGTCGGTCATGAGCGATAGCTATCACGGTAGTGAGCAACACCAGGAGGATGTCAAACAGCTTCACGGCATGGGTTATGCCCAGGAGCTGTCACGCCGCATGAGCGGCTTCTCGAACTTCGCGATTTCATTTTCGATCATCTGCATCATCGCGGGCGGGATCACCGCCTTCCAGACCGGGTTCAGCGCCGCAGGCGGCGCGTCCGTCGGCATCGGTTGGCCGCTCTCCTGCGCCTTCTCGCTGGTCGTCGCCGCCTCCATGGGACAGATCGCCTCGGCCTACCCGACCGCTGGCGGCCTCTACCACTGGGCCTCGATCCTGGGCGGACGAGGCTTCGGCTGGTCGGTCGCCTGGTTCAACATGCTCGGCCTTATCTTCGTGGTTTCGTCGGTCGACGTCGGCCTTTGGCAGCTTCTGTTCGTGCCCCTCATCGGCCAGAACTATCTGGGCTGGGACCCGGCCAATTTCATCCCGGTTTCGGCCGACCCGTTCTCTGCACAGGTCGTCACCAGCGCCTATTGGGTCCAGGCCATCGCCATCGCCATCATCCTGGGGGCCCAGGCCCTGCTCAACCACATCGGCATCCGGGCCACGACCCTGCTGACGGACTTCAGCGGCTACCTGATCATCATCGTCGCCGTCATCCTGACCATTACCATGCTGGCCTACGCGCCCGGAATCGATATCAGTCGCCTCTTCACCTTCACCAACAACACCGGCGCTCCCGGCGGCAACATATGGCCGGAGAGCAAAAGCCTTTTCTATGCTTTCCTGCTGGGGCTGCTGCTGCCCGCCTATACGGTGACGGGCTTCGATGCATCCGCCCACACGTCGGAGGAAACGCGCTCGGCGGCGGTCAATGTGCCGAAGGGAATGATCCGGTCCGTGTTCTGGTCGCTCGTGTTCGGCTACGTCATGATCTGCTCCTTCGTGCTGGCGATGCCTAGCGTGACCGATGGCGCAGCGCAGGGAGGCGCCGTCTTCTACTGGCTCATGAACGCGGTCCCGATGCCTGCCGCCCTCAAGGCCTTTCTCTTCATCGGCATCGTGATCGCGAACTTCCTTTGCGCCCTCGCGGGCATGACATCCTTGTCACGGATGATCTTCGCCTTCGCTCGCGACGGCGGATTTCCGGCGTCGAATTGGCTGCGTTACGTCAGCCCGGCGTATCGCACGCCGGTGAATGCGATCTGGGCGGGCGCGTTTCTCGCCTTCCTGACCACTCTCTACACGCCGCAGTTCTGGACCCTGGCGGCTGGCTGCGCGATCTTCCTGTACCTCTCCTACGCAGCGCCGATCGGGGCTGGGTTTTTCGCCGAAGGAAAGAGTTGGACGAAGAAGGGACCGTTCCAGCTTGGCGCATTCTCCAAGCCCTTTGCTATCATCTCCGTCCTGGGCGCCTTTTTGCTCTACTATTGCGGCGTGCAGCCGCCCTACGACGCCTTGGTCACATACACAGGAGTCCTGTTGGCGATCATGGCGCTCGTCTGGTTCCTTCTGGCGCGGACGCGCTTCCCCGGCCCGCCGATCGGCGACCTGATCGCCAAGCGGCAGGCTGAACTTGCGGCAGCAGAAAAGGCCGTCGGCGAAGCGGCTCACTAACGCCGCCGGTCCGGTTAAGATCGCGGGGCGCTATCGCAAGGTAGCGCCCCGCTTCTTTGGGTCCCGCGCCGGTCGTTCGACAGCCCTGCCCGGCATGGCTATAGATCGGTCATGAGCTATGACGTAGCCATCATCGGCGCCGGCGTCGTCGGCTGCGCCATCTTCCGGCGCCTCGCCCTCGGCGGCGCCAAGGCTATCCTCATCGAGA
>JBGPEQ010000603.1:0-2766 GCA_041482855.1 Dongiaceae bacterium
CGGCTATCGCGCCGAGTTCGTGCAGCTCGTGCGTCTCGCCGGCGGCGCCCAGGCGCAGGCTGCCTTGCAATAGGGCGACCACGTGGGGTCGCCCCTACACGGTCTCGTGTAGGGGCAGCCTCCTGTGGTCGCCGCGCGCCTCAGCGCGGGCGGCCGCTCGTCAGGCTGATGCGACGACCCACTTCGGGCGGCAGCGCGACGCCGGCGTGAGCGCGCTTGGTCGCGGCGAGAAAGCCGCGCAGCGGCTCCGGGAACGGAATCGCTTTTCGTTGCTTGAGATCGACGCACATGATGAGCCATTCGTCGGTCGCCGCCAGAAAGCCTTCGTCGGCGTGGAACATGCACTGGATGAAATGCATGCGCTTGGCGTCGGAATCGATCAGCTGGGTGGTGATGCGCAGCCGGTCGCCTTCCTTCACCTCGCGCTGGTAGGTGATGTGCATTTCGGCCGTAAAGGTGGATATTCCCGTTCGCCTTATGGTTTCGCCGTCGACACCCATCACCAAGTAGAGTTCGTCAAAAGCCTCGTCGAATGCCTTGATGTAATAGGCAACGTTCATGTGTCCGTTGTAGTCGATCCAGTCCGGCCGCACGAATACGCGATCCGTTTCAAACGGAGCTCGGATTCTCGAAAGATCCAGATTGTCCATCGGTGCGGCCCCGCAGCATTGTTGCCGCAACATACTCGACCGCCGTGACCGTGCAACTCGTCGCTGGTGCGGGATGCCGCCGATGTGAAGCAAAGCGGCGCAAGACCGCCATTGACAGCATTTGGCGGCCGGGCCTAGGGTCGCGCCAGTGGCGGCTGGCTGGCGCCAAAGGCCTGACCGGCCGCCGACAAAATAGAATATTCGGAGGCATTCAAATGAAACGACAGATCCTGGGGGCGATGGCCGTTTCGGTCATGGCTCTCTGCCTCGGCTTTGCGGCCGAGGCGAAGACCACGCTCGTCTACTGCTCGGAGGCGAGTCCGGAAGGCTTCGGTCCGCAGCTCTGGGACACCGGCACGACGCTCGACGCCGTCCGCCCCGTGTTCAACCGCCTGGTCGAATTCAAGTTCGGCACCACCGAAGTCATGCCGAGCCTGGCCGAGTCCTGGGAAATCTCGGATGACGGCCTCAGCTACACCTTCCATCTGCGCAAGGACGTCAAGTTCCACACCAGCAAGGCCTTCAAGCCGACGCGCGGCCTCGCCGCCGACGATGTGGTGCAAAGCTTCGATCGCATGATGAACAAGCAGAACCCGTATAACCCGGTGTCCGGCGGCGCCTATCTCTACTTCGAGGGCATGGGCATGCCCGACACGATGAAGAGCGTGGAGAAGGTCGACGACCATACGGTCAAGATCACGCTGACCCATCCGGAATCGCCCTTCCTCGCCGACCTCGCCATGGAATGGGCGTCGGTCACGTCCAAGGAGTATGGCGACAAGCTGTTGAAGGCGGGGACGCCGGAGAAGTTCGATATCGAGCCGATCGGCACCGGCCCCTACGAGTTCGTCGACTATCAGAAGGACGCCACCATCCGCTACAAGGCGAACCCCAGCTTCTTCCGCGGCAAGCAGAAGGTCGACAGCCTGGTCTTCGCCATCACGCCTGACGCCGCCGTGCGCAAGGCCAAGCTCGAGGCCGGCGAATGCGATATCATCGTCGGCCCGGCGTTCGCGGACATCGCGGCGCTGAAGGCCGATCCGAAGCTGCAGGTGATCGAGCAGGAAGGCCTCAACATCGCCTACCTCGCGCTCAACGTGCAGAAGAAGCCGTTCGACGACAAGCGCGTGCGCCAGGCCTTCAACATGGCCATCGACAAAGACGCCATCATCAAGGCGGTCTATCTCGGCGGCGGCAAGCCGGCGAAGAACGGGATGCCGCCGACCATCTGGTCCTACGACAACGACATCAAGGCCTATCCGTTCGATCCCGACGGCGCCAAGAAGCTGCTCGATGATGCCGGCGTGAAGGACCTCGCGATCGATCTCTGGTACATGCCGAAATATCGCCCGTACAATCCTGACGGCAAGAAAATGGGCGAACTGATGCAGGCGGACCTCGCCAAGATCGGCGTCAAGGCCAATCTCGTGACCTTCGAGTGGGGCGAGTACCGCAAGCGCATGGGCAACGGCGAGCATCCCATGGGCCAGATCGGCTGGACGGGCGACAACGGCGACCCCGACAACTTCCTCTACCTCTGGGGCTGCAACGGCTCCTCCACCCCGCCGACGCAGAACAACACCAAGTGGTGCAACGCCGACTACGACGCGGCGTTGAAGGGGGCCAAGGAAACCGCCGACGTGAACAAGCGGACGGAGTTCTACAAGAAGGCGCAGGAGATCGCGCATGACGAGGCGCCGATGGTCCCGATCGCCCACAGCATCGTCTACATGGCGATGAGCAAGAACGTGAAGAACTACATCATGGATCCGCTCGGCTTCCACAACTTCGAAGGTGTGGAAAAAGTCAAGTAGGCCGCTGAAGAAAAAGGGGCCGGCGGAGGGGAGACCCGCCGCCGACCCGCTTCTTCCTGCATCGGCGCCGCGATGATCCGCTTCGTCCTGAGCCGTGTGCTCCTGGTCATCCCGACCTTCATCGGGATTCTCTTTCTGACATTTGTCCTCGTGCATCTCATACCGGGAGATCCGGTGGAAATCATGCTGGGCGAGCATGTGGTGGATGCGGAGCGGCACGCGATGCTGATGCAACAGTTCGGCCTCGATCGCCCTCTCTACGTCCAGTTCGCCGACTATGTCTGGCACGTCCTGCAAGGCGA
>JBGPEQ010000604.1:0-2739 GCA_041482855.1 Dongiaceae bacterium
CGCAGGCGCTGCCGGAGATCGTGCTCAACGGCGATCCGGAGCGCCGTTTGCCGGGCAATCTGAACATCGGCTTCCCCGGGATCGACGGCCAGGCGCTGCTGGCCGAGGTGCCGGAGCTGTCGCTGTCGCTGGGATCGGCCTGCACCTCGGCGGCGGTCGAACCTTCCTATGTGCTGAAGGCGCTGGGACTGCCGGATGAGTTGGCCAACGGCTCGATCCGCATCGGGCTCGGGCGCTTCACCTCGGAGGCCGAAGTCGATTTCGCCGTCGACCGCCTGGCGAGCGCCGTCCGGCGCCTGCGCAGCGCGGCCCCGTCCGCTTGACGGCACACCGAGGCGTGTGGCACGGATGCCGGCCCTTCGCGAGGCGCGGGGCGGAGAGAGCTGAGCAATGCCTAGAGTGACGTTCATCAAGACCGACGGCACGCGCGCCGACATCGACGCGCCGACCGGGCTGTCGGTGCTGGAGATCGCCCACCGCAACAACATCGACCTCGAGGGCGCCTGCGAGGGTTCGCTCGCCTGCTCGACCTGCCATGTCATCGTCGACCCTGAATGGTACGAGATCCTGCCGGAGGCGAAGGAGGACGAGGAGGACATGCTCGACCTCGCCTTCGGCCTCACCCACACCTCGCGCCTCGGCTGCCAGATCATCGTCACCGAGGAGTTGGACGGCCTGACCGTCTCGCTCCCGGCCGCCACCCGCAACATGCTGCAAGACAAGTAGCGTGGGCGACGCGGACCGCAGCGCGCGGGAACGACGAAGGGCGCCGGTTCCGCAAGACCTGCCGGGCCGGCTGCTGGCCTCGCGCTTCGGCTCGCTGATCACGCGGCCCTGGTTCGACCGCCTGGTGCTGCAGGTCGGGCTGGCGGCCTACATACCGCTGTCGCGCGCCTGGGCGGCGGCGGCGGAGGCGGACGGCGATCTCGGCCGCTTCATCGCCGACGTGCCGCTGGCGCGCGTGCCGCCGAGCCTGGAGCGCGGGCTGCGCCGCTCGCTGCGGCGCATGGCCGAACTGCGCGCCGATCACGACGCCATGAACCGGGAATGGGAGCACACCTTCTTCGGCGCGCCCGCGGCGGGGCCGGAACGGCTGGTGCTGATCGAGCGGGCGCGGCGGCGGGCGAGCGACAGCTTCATGAAGGGGCGGCTGGCATTCCTGCCGCTGCGGCTGCGCGGCGCCCTGCCGTCGGTGCGCTTCGCGCTGCCGCGGCCGAGCGAGGTGGAGGCGCGCCACGGGGCGCGGCTGGCCAACATCCCCGGCGCCTATCTGCCGCCCGATCCGCTGCCGGCCATCAAGGAGTCGCGGCGCATCCATGGCCTCCATGCGGTCGAGTATTGGCTCCACTATCCCAGCGGTGATCCGGCCGTGGGCGAGAGCGCGTGGGCGCATGTGTTCGAGCCGGTCGGCCTCAGCGATCCGCCGAGCCTGATCGACGCGCACGGCCTGGCGGTCGAGATCGAGTCGCTCGACGGCGTCGAGGACGGCGTCGCCGATCTCGTGGACATGGGCGTGCGCGTGGTGCGGATCGAAGCGCCCTGGCACAACCGCCGGCGGCCGCCGGGCTGGTATGGCGGCGAGCCGTTCCTGGCGGGGCCGCCGCTCTCGGCCCTCGACCTCTTCAGCGCGGAGGTGCGGGAGATGGCGATGCTGGTGGCCTGGTGCCGGGGCAACAGCCGCGGCCGCGTGGCGGTCGGCGGCACCAGCCTGGGCGCGCTGGCGAGCCAGCTGGTCGCCAGCCATTGCGGGAACTGGTCGGCCTCCTATCGGCCCGACGCGGTGTTCCTGGGCACGACGACGGAGGATGTCGGCGGCCTGTCGTTCGACAGCAGCATCGCCAAGCTGGTCGGCGTGCCCGGCGTGCTGCGGGCGGCCGGCTGGACGCCGGCCCAGTTCGACCGCTGGCGGCCGCTGACCGATCCGATCGAGGCGCCGCCGCTCGATCCCCGCGACATCGTCATGGTGCTGGGCACGGCCGACGACGTGACGCCCTTCCCGCGCGGCGCCGCCCTGGCCAAGCGCTGGCAGATTCCCAATGAGAGCCTGTTCCTGCGGCCGATGGGTCATTTCTCGGCCGCGCTCGACCTGATCCGCGATCCCGCGCCGCTGCGGCGCTTGGCGGAGCGGCTGAGGCGAGGTTAGCGCGGGCTGGCTGGAGAAAATGGTTTCACGTGAAACATCGATGTTTCACGTGAAACATTGCGCCCGCGGGTCCGAAAAACACGATTCTGCAAAACAACCCCATGCATTAAAAAATCGTCGTTGTTTTTCAATGACATGACCTTGCGCGGATTCGGCACCTCAGAGACCGTCGAGAGCTGGTTTCCGAGCCGCGAGCGACGCTGAACAGGCGGTGTGTTGCAGCGAGCGAGGTTAGGCCTATATTCGCCGCCCATGAACGCTTTCGCAGATCGCAGCCTGCCGGCCGGGGCGCGGGTCGTCGTCGCCATGTCCGGCGGCGTCGACAGCTCGGTGACCGCCGCCCTCGTGAAGGAGGCGGGGTTCGAGGCCGTGGGCATCACGCTGCAGCTCTACGACCACGGCGCGGCCGTCGGGCGCAAGGGCGCCTGCTGCGCCGGGCAGGACATCCATGACGCGCGGCGGGTGGCCGACCGGCTCGGCATTCCGCACTACGTGCTGGATTACGAGAGCCGATTCCGCGCGGCCGTGATGGACGATTTCGCCGACAGCTATCTGAAGGGCGAGACGCCCATTCCCTGCGTGCGCTGCAATCAACG
>JBGPEQ010000605.1:0-2731 GCA_041482855.1 Dongiaceae bacterium
CACATCGTAGCCAAGCTGACGGCCTCTACTATAGGAGGGCAGGCGAGTCATTCTTTCCGATGGAGCACCATGACCTGGAAGACATGTTTAGTCGCCGGGCGGCGGCCGAGCTGGAGCTGTGTGAAGGACTCGGCCCAGAATCAGGCACTGTAGCGAAGCCAAGAAGAATATTCCTGATCGGCCTTAAGAATACTTCGATTGCAACTGCAAGGTTTCCTCATATCGGCATAGTGGGCCTGAATCCACCGTATGATGTCTGGGAATTTGGAATCGATGGAAACGGCAGCTTCGGGCTCCCACGGAAGGCACCAGGTCCAAAGTTTATGCGGCTTTTCGCCGGCGGCGTAGATGACGTAGTTCATCCCGGCCAAGAAACGTACGTATTCGGCATCGTAGCGACGGCGGAGCAACGTTCAAACGGTTCGCTCATTTTTGGTAGTGCTGCCGATCCTGCGCCCATTCAACTTCACTGCCAAATCGGCTGGGAAAATGGTCCAGCAAGACTTGCAAAGATCGCGATACCGACTAGCAGAATTCTAAAGAGATTCCGTGGGCAATCTTGACCATGTAGTCAAAAGACGCGAGCCTACTGTCGTGTCAAAACGGAGCACGAGAGGAGATCGCCATCGTCGGACTCGCTCATCGATCGGCCCTGCAGGTCAAGGGGGCGGCAAAGCTCTCGCATCGCGCCCATGCCGTCAACGCCGTCTCATCGGTGCGCCCGGCACGCAAACTCGCGCTGGTCGCCGCCGCTTCGAGCCTCTATCGTCCCGCGCCGTCGCTTTGGCATGGAGGATTTTGAATGAAAGGTCTGTCTGCGCGGTTCTTCGGCTCCGCTCTCGTCTACGGCATCCTCGGCATGGTGCTCGGCAATGTCATGGGCGCCAGCAGCGATCATTCGCAGATGCCGACCCACGCCCATCTCATGCTCATCGGCTGGGTCAGCTTCGCCATCTTCGGCTTCTTCTATCACCTGTTCGCGGAGCGGGCGGCCACGCTGCTGGCGCGCCTGCATTTCTGGCTGGCGCAGGCGACCTATATCGCCCTGGTGATCGCGCTCTACCTGATCTTCTCCGGCCAGCCCGACATCGGCGAACCGATCGCCGCCGCTGCCTCCATCGGCTTCCTGCTCTCCATGGTCCTCTTCGCCCTGGTCGCCCTGCCGGTCGTCAGGGGCGCGCGCTGAGGCTGCGGGCAGTTTGGCGCGTTTTGTGCTTGACTTCAATCACGTAAGTTGCCATCATGTTCCCCGTCGATGGTGCCGCTATCCACCGGCTTGATATTTGACATCGTGTATCGGTTTTTGCTGCTTGCAGCGCCCCAAGTCGGGGTCGGTGAATGCAGCAGCTCGCGGCGGTCTCCGGCGGGAATCGCTTCTTACGCAAAACACGATAGCGTTGAATTTCGAGTTTTCGTGTTGGACCCTCCTCCCGGTAGACGAACGGGTGTGGGGCGCTAGCCGCAATCCATCCAGCGCGTGGGCCTGCTGGACATGGGCTGCACCCGCCTTCGCGAAGCCCGCTTCGGCGGGCGAAGGAAGGTCGCTCAAAGTCAGATCAACCACAGAGGACACAGAGATTAGGATTCCCGGTGCTTCTTCCTTAGCGCGTAGCGCAATCACCCCTTCTCTGCGCTCTCTGCGCTCTCTGTGGTGAACCCTTTCTTCCGCTGGACATGGGGTGCATCGCTCATTTTCACTCCCGCAGCCCCAGCGGCAACCCGTTCTCGAAGCAGTAGTAAAGCGTCTGGAAGCCGCGGCGGAACTCGACCACCCGTTTGCGAACCTCCTCCGCCTTCCGCCCCTTCACCAGCAGGTCGTGCATGAACTCGGCGATGGCGCCCATCTCGGCCGGCCCCATGCCCAGGCGGGTCACCTCGATGGTGCCGATGCGGATACCCGAGGGCTTGTCCCAGTCCTCCGGGCGGTCGCCGGGGATCAGGTTCTTGTTGACGATGATGTTGGCCTCCTGCAGCCGGTTGGCCGCCGCGTAGCCGCCGCCCCACTGCCGCACGTCGGCGATCGCCTGGTGCGAGCGCGTGAAGCCCTTGTGGGCGGCGAGGCAGGGGATGCCGCGCTCCTGCAGCGCCCGCGCCAGCGCCTGGGCGTTGGCCACGATCCCGGCCATGTAGGGCTTGCCGAAGGCCAGGAGCTCGGCCGCCGCATAGCCGAGGGCGGCGACCCGGTTCACCTGATGGGTGGCGGCCCACACCGGGAAGATAGCGTGGGTGAGCGGCTCCGTGAGATCGGGGTCGTTCCAGATCATGATGCCGCTCTGCGGCCCGCTGAAGGTCTTGCCGGCCGATCCCGTCAGCACGTCGGCGCCCTCGCGCAGGGGATCCTGATACTGCCCGCCGGCTACCAGCCCCAGCTGGTGCGCGCCGTCGAAGAACAGCCGCCCGCCCCACTCGCCGACGATCGCCTTCATCTCCTTGAGCGGGAAGGGGAAGAGCGCCATCGACAAGCCCAACGCCACCAGCTTCGGCCGCACCGCCCGGGCGACGATGCGGAAGGCCTCGAGGTCCACTTCCAGTTCGCCGGCATCGAAGGGCACGTCGACGATCTTGAGGCCGCGGGCGCCGGCCGGCCCATCCGGCCGGTTGCTGGAATGGCCGCCGAAGGGCTGGGCGATGCTCATGATGACGTCGCCGGGCTCGGTCAACGCGGTGTAGACCGCGGCATTGCCGATCATCGAGGCGCACAGGCGATGGTCGGCATAGTTGGCGTCGTAGA
>JBGPEQ010000606.1:0-2722 GCA_041482855.1 Dongiaceae bacterium
ATCAACCCAGGCACCGCCATCGTTTGGCGGCGGGCTTGACCAAGCCTCGCTTTCACATCCCCGTCGCCCGGCACCGATCTTGATGAGGGGCACCTTTTCACCCCGCCAAACGCGCGTTATGGTAATTCATGAACTTGGTCCTTAGGCCCGCCAAGAGCCGAGATGCGTTGACCATCCTCGAGTGGCAGCAGCATCCGGAGACAAGACAGTTCGCGCGTGATCCATTGGTTCCGTCAGAGGCCGACCACTTGGCTTGGTATTCGCAAAAGATCGCGTCGCCAGACTGCCAATTCCTCGTCATCGATCTCGACGGAGCGCCGGCAGGTCTTCTGCGTTTGGATCGCTGCGATGAAGAATGGGAACTGTCTGTCATCGTGGCACCGAACAATCGACACTGCGGCATTGGGAGCGCCGCACTCGCGGCTCTTGATGATCTGCGACTCGGGCGAAAGTTCGTTGCCGAGGTTCTCCCCGGTAACGATGCCTCGCATCGACTATTCCGAGCGGCTGGGTGGCGCCCCGACGGAGACCTGGTCTACCGAAAGCCATAGAGTCAGTTCCAGACAATCGCCGTTACGCGGAAGTTCCAGTTCCCCGTCGTGATTTGAGAGACCGTGCCAGCGGTTTTGTTGGGAATACTCGTGGCACCGTTGGCCGTGATCGTCGTGACATTGGTGGCGTCCTTGAGATGGACGGCGCCGCCGCCGGCCGAAGTGGTCGCCGCCCACAGGTCGACAGTATCGGTCGCGCCAACATAGTTTAGATTATTCGAGACGCATACGAGCCGCGTTACAATGACGTCGGGTACAACGCCGAGATTGTGGGGGTTCGTTGTGGTGGTGGTGATCGTCGTCGCGAAGTCGGGCGGCGTGCTTGACCGCTTGCCGACGAAGTAAAACTTCGCGCTGCCGCCCGTGCCGTCGACCGTGAGGGTTCCGCCATCGCCAGCCGATGGCATCTGCATCGACGTGAGCGACGTATTCTTCGACCAGATCGTATCGGTTGAGGATCGATTGAATGTGATCGAACCTGCGCTAGAGCTGATGACCTTAATCGACCAGCCGGCGAACAATCCGCTCGCCGCCGGCAAGGTGACGGTGCAGCCAGCCGCGTTCGTGTAGATGAACGTCTTGCCGTGGTCCGCCAGCGCCGGACTGTGCGTCGAGCCTGCTTGAATCGACACGTCCGAAGCAGCTTGCGGAACGCCGTTCTGGTAGACGCCCTGCGCATTGATCGTATCCCCGCCCTTGTCCCCGCCCGTTGCGTTCGGCGTGTAGAGGCCCTGGCCGAGGATCAGGCGGGCGGCCAGCGTGCCGGCGACCAGGGTCGCGAAATGGAGTTCCGCGTCCTCGCTGCCCGCCGTCGGGTCGAGCAGCTTGGCGACGAGTTTGGCGGCGAAGTCGGTGCCGCCGCCGGCGTCGCGCATCTTCCAGCGCAGGGCCATCAGAAGGTCGTTCGCTGCGGGCGTCGCGGATGCGCGATCGAGATCGATGGCGACGATCTCGCCGGCGCCGGCATCGCCGGATTGGAAGACATGCGTGCCGGTCCAGGTCATCGCCGCCGGCGCCAGGCCGCCGGGCGTGACGGCTTTCGCAGTCGACGCGCCGCCCTCGGTTTCGACCTGGGTGGCAAGTTGCACCGCGCCGGCTGCCCCCGAGCCAGCCGGCGGGATGGCTGAGTTGGTGGCGCTCAGGATGCCGATGGCGATCGTCAGCGCCTCGTTCTGCAGCGAGCCGCCGTCCCACAGCACGGTGACGGTCGTGTTGGTGGCGAACGCCGCCGACTGGATCGTGCCGTAGATCGTGCCGGTGAGCGATCCGGCGGCTTTGACGCGGCGGCCGGGATGGTACACGGCCGTGACGTCGGCGCCCGTCACGCTGAATGACGTCGGCGATACGTAGGCGATCGAGAAGGCGCCGTCGCCATCGCCATAGATCACCCATTGGGCATCATTGTACCAGGACCGAAGGTCGGCCTGGACTTGGCGCATGCCGTCATTGACGGCCGAGGGCGCCATGCCCTCCGGGAACAGCGCGGTGTTGCTGGCGGGTGTCGTGGAGTAGTCTTTGATTCCTGACATTATGCTGCTCCCTCGGGGGTATCCTGCCGAAAAGTGCGCCTAGAATGCTGATAGCAATCCGCCGAGGCCGGCGCCGAGCAGAGACCCGAACGGGCCGCCGAACGAACCGATGACGGGAAACGCATCGCCAAGTGCCTTCCCGATGCCGCCGAAGAGGCCGGCGCCGCTGCCCATTCCGCCGAGAATGCCGGCGCCGGAGGAATAGGGCGCGGTCGTGGTATTCGTGCCGCCGAAATCGCCGCGGATGAGCTGGGCGTATTGCGCGAGCTTGTCGGCCGGCATCTGCTGCTCGAAGTTCCAACGCGCGACCTGGTCGTTGATGAGGGCCTGCGCCATCGCCTCGCGCTGGCGGCCGACGTCGGCGAGCTGCGCGATGTCGCCATAGTCGGCCTGTGCATAGGCCGGCACGGCGTTGAGCGCATTCAGCATGTTGGCGCGCTCCGCGCTGTAGCCCTGATAGCCGAGATTGCCGGCGATATCGCCGAGCTGCGCCGCCAGGTTCTTTTCGGCCGCGTCGTGGGCCGATTCATGGGCGCCGGAGCCGTAGCGGCCGGCGAGCGAGAAGGCGCTGTCGATGCCGGGCGCGACCGCGTCCTGATAGTTGCGGGTCACGCCGCGGGATGCCGCGTCGATCGCACTCTG
>JBGPEQ010000607.1:0-2716 GCA_041482855.1 Dongiaceae bacterium
ACCCTTGAGGATCGCGGTCACCATGCCGCCGAAGCCGTGCATCTGCCGCTGCGCCAGCGCATGCTGCGGATGGCTCGGGAGTCCGGGGTAGTGCACGCGCGCCACCTTCGGATGCTTCTCCAGCCAGGCCGCGACGGCGGCGGCGTTCCGGCAATGGCGCTCCATGCGCAGCGCCAGCGTCTTCAGGCCGCGCAGGGCGAGGAAGCTGTCGAACGGGCTGGCCACGGCGCCGACGGCGTTCTGCAGGAACGTCATGCGCTCGCGCAACTCCGGGCGGTCGCCGACCACGACGATGCCGCCGACGATGTCGGAATGGCCGTTGAGATATTTGGTGGCGGAGTGCATGACCATGTCGAAGCCATGCTCCAGCGGCCGCTGCACCCACGGGCTGGCGAAGGTGTTGTCGGCGACGGCGACGATCCCGCGCCGCTTCGCCAGCACGCCGACGGCTTCGAGATCGACCAGCTTCAGCAGCGGATTGGTCGGCGATTCGATCCAGAACAGGCGCGTCTCCGGCCGGATGGCGGCCTCGACCTTGGCGAGGTCGCTGAAATCGACGAACCCGAAGGAGAGGCCGGCCGAGCGCTTGCGCACGCGCTCGAACAGCCGATAGGTGCCGCCGTAGAGATCGTCCATGCACAGCACATGGGCGCCGCTGTCGAAGAGATCGAGAATGGTCGCCGTGCCCGCCAGGCCGGAGGCGAAGGCGAAGGCGGCGGTGCCGCTCTCGAGATCGGCGACGCAACGTTCGTAGGCCATGCGCGTCGGATTCTGCGAGCGCGAATATTCGTAGCCCTTGTGCACGCCGGGGCTCGATTGCACGTAGGTCGAGGTCGCGTAGATCGGCTGCATGATCGCGCCGGTCGAGGGATCGGGCGATTGCCCGGCGTGGATAGCGCGGGTCGAGAAGCCCTGGCGGTCGGTGGTCTGCTTCGGTTTCGGCGTGTCGTTCATGGCTGACTCGATCGCGGCCTATCGCATCCGCCGCCGCAAATGGTTCAACAGATCGATGCGCGTGATGAGGCCGAGGAACTCGTTGCCATCCTTCACGATCGCCACATGGTCGCGGGCGAAGATCGGCAGCAGGGCCGAGAGCTGCGCGTGCACGTCCACGGAGTCGACCTTGCTGGTCATGGCGTTCGCGACTTTCTCCTTGAACTTGTCCTCGTGGTCGTAGACCGCGAGGAGGATGTCGGATTCGTCGACGATGCCCACGACCTCGCCGTCGCGCAGTACCGGCAGCTGCGAGATGTCGTAGAGCTTCATGCGCGCATAGGCGGTCACCAGCGTATCGTCGGGAGCGACCGTGACGGTCGCGCGATCCGCGTGGCGTCGGGTGATGAAGTCGCGCAGATCGCCCGTCTTCGGCCGCTCGAGGAAACCCTGATCGAGCATCCAGTAGTCGTTGAACATCTTCGAGAGATACTTGTTGCCGCTGTCGCAGACGAAGCTCACCACCCGCTGCGGCGTCGATTGCGCGCGGCAGTAGCGGAGCGCAGCGCCGACCAGCGTGCCCGTCGACGAGCCCGCCAGGATGCCCTCCTGGCGCAGCAGTTCACGCGCGGTGGCGAAGCTCTCGGCGTCCGTCACCGTCAGGGCCTCCGACACCAGCGAGAGGTCGCAGTTGTCGGGCACGAAATCCTCGCCGATGCCCTCGACCAGCCAGGAGCCGACTGCGTTCATCCGGCCGGTGTTCACCAGCTCCGTCAGCACCGACCCCTTGGGATCGGCCAGCACGATCTTGGTCGCCGGCGACACCTTCCTCATGAAGCGGCCGATACCCGTGAGTGTGCCACCCGAGCCGACGCCGCAGACGACGGCGTCGATCCGGTGCTCCATCTGCTGCCAGATTTCCGGCGCCGTGCCGGTCTCGTGCGCCAGCGGGTTGGCTGGATTGGAGAACTGGTTGATGTAGATGGCGCCCGGCGTCTCCTTGGTCAGCTTCTCCGCCATGTCCTGGTAGTATTCCGGATGGCCCTTGCCGACGTCGGAGCGGGTCATGCGCACTTCGGCGCCGAGCGCCCGCAGATGGAAGATCTTCTCCTGCGCCATCTTGTCCGGCATGATCAGAATCAGCCGATAGCCCTTCTGCGCGGCCACCAGCGCCAAGCCCAGGCCGGTGTTTCCGGCCGTCGCTTCGATGATGGTGCCGCCGGCCTTGAGCCGGCCATCGGCCTCCGCCGCCTCGACCATCGAGAGCGCGATGCGGTCCTTGATGGAGCCGCCGGGATTCTGGTTCTCGAGCTTGAGGAAGAGCCGGCATTTTCCGGTATCGATGCGGGCGACCTCGACCAGCGGCGTATTGCCGATCATCGCCAGCACATTGCGAAAGGCGGGCATCGGCGAATCTCCCATCCAGCCGCCGCCACCATGCCGCCCGGCCACCCGCGACGCAACAGGCTTGAAGGGCCGAGATCTTCCCGATGTGACGTCGGCGGGGCCGCCGCCTGCCACTTCGATCTCACCGGCGAGCCACAGCGATGACACGGCCTGGTGCCACTCGATCGCCATATTCCCTTCCTAGCTCTCGCCCTTACCGGCTCTGGAGGAAGATCATGCCCAAGTCGCGCTTGGCTCTGCTGATGGCGTCGAGCGTCCTCGCTATCGCGCTGACGGCGAGCCCGGCCGCCTTCGACGGGAGCCGGCTGCAGCTCACGGCCGAGGTCGCTCGCGCCGATGATGCGACCGCCGACGGAGCGGCGGGCGCCGGGGTGGG
>JBGPEQ010000608.1:0-2681 GCA_041482855.1 Dongiaceae bacterium
ACCCAGAGGGTCAGCACGGCCATGACGACGTAGATCGCGGCCGCCGCGCGCACTTCAAAGCGCATCCACACGGGCTCGGCGATCGAGGTTCCCAGCAGGCTCTCGAGCGGGTGCGACAGCACGATCATCCAGCAGCCCGCGGGCGTGAGGACGGGCGTGATGGAGGTCAGGACCTCGTCATGGCCCTCGGGGTCGCGGTAGCGGCGGACGTGGGTGACGTTGCCCGTGCAGGCGTCGGAAACGTTGTCGAGGATGCCCTGCCGCAGCAGCTCCTCCTGCTCACGCTGCAGCGCATCGATCGAGACGACGGGCGAGGCGGCCACGAAGAAGAAGCCCTTGATGTCCGCTTGGGCGGCCGGACGAAACAGCACCTTCAGCCGCGTGGTCGGGCTGGCGAACCGCTGCAGTTCGTCGCTTATGGTCAGCAGCGGATCCTTCTGCTCGAGGACAGGGCGCAGGCCGAGGCCGACCAGACGCCCGCGTTCCTGCGTCGCCTCGATCAGCAGCGCCTGGCGATCTTCCTCCGCTCCCTTGAACGTCTGATAGAGCGCGACGGGCACCGCGAGGAAGACGATGATCAGCAGGATCAGCTTGCTGGCGAGCGAACGCTCGACCCGACGCGACGACGGCGCCTCCATACGATGAACCGACTATTCGGCGTCCACCCAGCGGTAGCCGAATCCCGGGTAGTTCTCGATGCAGGAGAAGCTGTCGTCGACGTCGCGGAACTTCTGGCGGATGCGCTTGATGAAGGAGCGCACGTTGACGCGGTAGCCCTCCTCGCCATAGCCGGCGATGAAGTCCTTGCCGCGCACGAGATCGTAGATCTGGCGGTACGACACGTCGGTGTCGTCGGCGTTGGCGAGCAGGCGCACGATCTGGAATTCGGTCAGCGTGAGGTCGACGCGCTTGGCATCGTAGAAGGCGCGGTTGATGTCGTTGCGCAGTTCGAGCTTGCCGCGGACGTAGGCCGCCGTTGGATCGCCCGCCGCATCCGGGCCGGACGGCCGCTTCGGCCCGTCGGTGATGAGACGCAGGCGCTGCAGGATGATCGAGAGGCTGCGCGACTTCTCGATGAAGTCGACGGCACCCCAGCGCAATGCCGCCTCCTCGTAGATCTCGTCGCTGAGCACGGTGAGGAAGATGACGGGGATCTGCACGTCGTGGTCGCGCAGGCGGCGGAGGACGGCGAGGCCGTCGACGCCGGGCATGCGCCAATCCAGCAGGATGGCGTCGGCGCTGCCGCCGCCGGCGAAGTGGCGGAGCACCGCCTCGCCATCGCCGAAGTCGTCGATCTCGTAGCCGTTCTCGACGAGGTTGAGGCCGAGCGATTCGCGGAACAGGGCATCGTCGTCGACGATGACCACCCGCCGTCGCGACTCGACGGGCGGCTCGCGGCCGGCCGTCACGTTCCCTGTATCAAGTGCGCTAGGCATTGATCGTCGGTTCCTTCTGTCGCCTGGTGATTCTTGATCTCATAGGTCAACGCCCGGAACTGGCGGGTGTTGATGTCCGCATAGAAGAAGATCGTGAGATCGCATTCGGTTCCATCGTAGACCCAGACTTTCGCCGGCGGCTTTTCTTCCTGCCGGGACGGCTTGCCCAGGAGGTGCTGGGTCTGGGCGAAGTCGAGCCCGACCAGCTCCTTGGGATCCGGGCCGGGGGGCGGCGCCGCGATCGGCGTCGGCGCCATGGTCGCGACCTGGGCGGGCTTCTCCGCCGGCAGCGGCGCGGGTTCCGGCGGCGGCGGCGGCGAGGCCGGCGGCTCCGGCGCGGCCGTGGTCTGGGCGGGCGCCGTCGCCCCCGAGGGGGCGTGTTTGTCGAACATCTGGCATCCCGTCACAACCGCTGCGATCAGGATCGAAAGCGAGGCATACCGCCACATGGCTCCGCTCCTGTGCTCTGTTGTGTCGAGTGCACCACGACGCCGCCGGCCCGCCGAGGCACCGCAACCTATGCGAACGAGGAGGCAACGAATCCGAATCCCTGTCAACCCGGTTTCTTCGGCTTGATCGCGGCCCAATCCTCATCGGTCAGGCGCTTCAGGAAGTTGAACTGGCCGGCGCCCTGCAGCCACTGGCCGCCATCGATGGTGACGACCTCGCCGTTGATGTAGCCGGAGCGGTCGCAGAGCAGGTAGCTGGCGAGATCGGCCAGCTCGCCATGCTCGCCGACGCGGCCCATCGGGTTGCTGGTCTCGAAGTCGCGCGCCAGATCAGGGCGCGGCACGAGGCGCTCCCAGGCGCCGGGCGTGGGGAACGGGCCGGGCGCGATGGCGTTGAGGCGCACACCACGGCCGCCCCACTCCACCGCCAGGCTGCGCGTGAGCGCGAGCACGCCGGCCTTGGCCATGGCCGAGGGCACGACATAGCCCGAGCCGGTCCAGGCGTAGGTGGTGACGATGCTGAGCACGGTGGCCTTGCGGCCGGCCGCCAGCCAGCGCTTGCCGCAGCCGACGGTCATGTAGGCGCTGCCGTGGAGGACGATGTTGAGCACCGCATCGATGGCGCGGGGCGACAGATCCTCGGTGCGGGCGATGAAGTTGCCGGCGGCGTTGTTGACGAGGGCGTCGAGCGGGCGGACGGCCCAGATCTTCTCGAGCATGGCGTCGACGGCGGCGGCATCGCGGATGTCGCAGCCGTGGGTCTCCACTTTGCCCCCGGTTTCCGCCCTGAGCTTGG
>JBGPEQ010000609.1:0-2668 GCA_041482855.1 Dongiaceae bacterium
GATTTTGACTGGTTGAATTGAGCGTGTCTCGAGCCATCCGCCGTAGGGGCGAGCGGCGCTCCCCCCCGTTCGTACCGGACTCCGGCGACGGCGCTTGTGGCAACAAGGGCGAGCGCCGCACGCCCCAACAAACGAAAAGCCCAAAACGGCGGATTGAACCGAGTGTGTGGCGGGACCGAGACGCTGTTGCGGGATGATCGCCAGGCGGAAATTCAAAGAGTCATAACCACTGTGCAGAGGTACTAGATTGTCCGCGCTTAGCTCCCGCTGTGCGCGTTCCGCTTATTCCCCTCAGGGTGCGGGCACGTAGACGGAGAAATACGCCTTGCGCAACACATCTGCGTGGTTGGCGGGGAGATTGCGGGTGGGCTTCCCGCTCAAAGGGCCGGGGGTTGCGCTGGTGCCATAGGCGTAGAATGCGCTCGATGGATCCCTGTCGTGTGGATCGCCGCCCTTGTTGGGCTGGTTCTCGGCATAGGCCGCGTGGATCATTTCGTGCAGCAGTACCTCGTTGGCGGGGGATTTCTCCTGCGTATTGATCAGGATATAGGGCAGCCATCCGACACCGCCGTTCGCCGGATTTCTTGTTTGAATCGTGGAACCCAGTTCGAGCGAACTGCTCGTGGCGTCGTCGGTGTTCCGTTTGCAGAAGATCACGGGAATGCCCCGGCCATTGGGAACCGCGGTATGGCACTGTGCGCGGACCGTTCCTGGGTCCCCTGGTCCGTCGAATACTGCGCCCGTATAGGGAAGGATCCGAGGACCGCCGGCGGCGTTGGTGGAAAATATTTCCAGCGCCATCCCATATTTCGACAGCATCGTGTTCGCGCCGGCAACGTAGTCGCTCAGGACAGCGGCATGATTGGCATCGCTCGTCGCGAAGAAGGCAACGGTGAGGCGATTCATTCGATTCGTCGTCCTTCGAAGTTGGCGCGGCCCGGTCTGCGCGGAGATTATACGGCAACGATTTGAATCCGCAACTTAGGCCGGTTCGCGGGGGTGACAATTGCATCTGGAACGGGTCAACTCTGCTCCCTCTGTTCGATAGACGGGAGTGACTGGAATGAAAGTCGTCATCACCGGCGGCAGCGGTTTCATCGGGCGTCAATTGGCGGAGCGGCTGCTGGCGCTGGGCGAGCTGCCGGGACGCGACGGCAAGCCGCAGGCAATCGACGAGCTCGTGCTGTTCGACGCCGTCGAGCCCGCGCCCTTCAAGACGCCGGACAAGCGCGTACGCGCCGTCACCGGCGACATCGCCGACCGCGCGCTCGTCGCCCGCACCATCGATGGCGGCACCGGCAGCGTGTTCCACCTCGCCGCCGTCGTCAGCGCCGCCGCCGAAGCCGATTTCGATCTGGGCATGCGCGTCAATGTCGAGGGCACGCAAGCCGTGCTGGAGGCCTGCCGCGCGCTGCCGCAAGCAGCGCGCCTCGTCTTCACCAGCTCGATCGCCGTCTTCGGCGGCGACATGCCGCCGACCCTGACCGACACCACGCCGCTGACGCCGCAGACCTCCTACGGCGCCCAGAAGGCGATCGGCGAGCTGCTGCTCAACGACTACAGCCGCAAGGGCTTCGTCGACGGCCGCGCCTTGCGCCTGCCGACCATCGTGGTGCGTCCGGGCAAACCCAACAAGGCCGCCTCCACTTTCGCCAGCAGCATCCTGCGCGAGCCGCTGGCCGGCCAGGAGGCGGTGTGTCCGGTCGAGCGCAGCGCCCGCATGTGGATACTGTCGCCGCGCCGCGCCGTCGAATCGCTGCTGCACGCCCACGCCCTGCCGGCCGAACGCTGGGGCGCCAATCGCAGCCTCACCCTCCCGGGCATCGAGGTCAGCATCGGCGACATGGTCGACGGCCTCGGCCGCGTTGCCGGCAAGGGCCCGGTCGCACGCATCAAATGGCAACCGGACGCCCACATCCAGAAGATCGTCGCCGGCTGGCCCTACCGCTTCGACCCCGCCCGCGCGAAGACCCTCGGCTTCGCCGCCGACCGCAGCATCGACGACATCGTCCAGGCCCACATCGACGACCAGCTCGGCGGCAAGCATGTCTCCTAGGAATGGACGCCGGGACTGTCGGAACTTACGATCCCGCTCTGGCGTTTAGCTGGAGTAGGCGCCCCGACAAGCCAACTGCGTCAGTGCACCGCGAGCAGGTCCGCCCGCTGCATAAAATCGTCATGTGAACCCAATCGCGCGCGCCCCGGCGCGCCGCTGGCCTGGCCGGTCGGCTGGAAGGCGCTGCCGCGAGCGACGTCGGCCGATGAAATCACCCTGGCGAACTTCCGCCGCCTCGCCTCCGCCGATCCTTGGCCCGACTACGAGAGAACCGATCAGGTTCTGAAATCGTCCACCCTCGAGGCCCTCGGCATCGGCTTCCAGGACTGCTGCGTCACGCGCGCTACCACTGGGCGTTCGGCCTTGCCATAAGGGCCAAGTCGCGACATTCTCGGCCTGCGATTCCCGGTTGTCTCGGGAATGTAGGGGTCATCGGGCATTCGGCTGCTTGTGAGGTGAACCATGACGTTTTCCTCATGATCTCGTGGGGGCGCCGGCGGCTCTTTCCATCGACGCCTCATCGCCTTCCGATTACCCGGGGAACCCGCGTGGCTATTGTGATCCCGATACCCAAGGTGCAGCTGGTGAATATCCGATGAAAGGCGCCGGCGA
>JBGPEQ010000610.1:0-2656 GCA_041482855.1 Dongiaceae bacterium
GCTGGCGGCGTTTCGCCCGACACGATCACGGTCGCAGGCCGCGGCGAAAGCGAGCCGGCGGTGCCGACGGCGGACGGCGTGAAGGAACAGGCCAACCGTCGCGTCGTCATCGTCCTGCAGTAATCCCTCTCCAGTCAGGGGGATGTGAAGGCGGCGCCGGGCAACCGGCGCCGCTTTCTTTTTCAGTATCCCCAGGGCGGCCGTCCCGCCCGTCCGGCGGCTGGACATCGCGACCCCCCAGCGTAGAATTGCGGCGGTCGCCTTGCCCACGAGCGACCGATGAGACCTGGAGGACCGCGCCCGCATGTACAGCCAGACGACGCGCGCCATCACCGTGACGGTGCAGCCGATCTATCTCGACGACCAGTCGTCGCCCGACGAATCGCATTTCGTGTGGGCCTACCGCATCAAGATCGAGAACCAGGGCGGCGAGACCGTGCAGCTGCGCAACCGCTACTGGCGGATCACCGATTCGCTCGGCCGCATCCAGGAGGTGCGTGGCGCCGGCGTGGTCGGCGAGCAGCCCGTGCTGAAGCCCGGCGAGAGCTTCGAATACACCAGCGGCACGCCGCTGCCGACCCCGTCGGGCTTCATGGTCGGCACCTACCAGATGGAGACCGTCGGCGGCGAGCGCTTCGACGTCGCCGTGCCCGCCTTCTCGCTCGACAGCCCGCACCAGCCCAGCCGGTTGAACTGAGCATTCGCGTCCGCAGCGCCTGCCGGCCGCACGCTTCAGAAAGGACCGCCCTCTTGAGCAAGTCGCATCCTGCCCCGCTCGAAGCCCGCCGCACCCGCAAGCGCGCGGGGCTCAGGCCCAGCCGCGCCGAGGCCGAGGAGGCCGTGCGCACGCTGCTGCGCTGGGCCGGCGACGATCCGACGCGCGAAGGCCTGCTCGGCACGCCCGATCGGGTCGCGCGCGCCTATCAGGAGTTCTTCTCCGGCTACGACGTCGATCCCCTGGCCTTCCTCAAGCGCACCTTCGAGGAGATCGACGGCTATGACGAGCTGATCGTGCTGCGCGACATCCGCTTCGAATCCCACTGCGAGCATCACCTGGCGCCGATCATCGGCCGCGCCCATATCGGCTATCTCCCGAACAAGCGGGTGGTCGGCATCAGCAAGCTGGCGCGCGTGCTCGAGGCCTATGCCCGTCGATTGCAGATCCAGGAGAAGCTGACCGCCCAGGTCGCCAACACCATCCAGGAGGTGCTGCAGCCGCGCGGCGTCGGCGTCATCATCGACGCGGCGCACCAATGCATGACCACGCGCGGCGTGCACAAGCCGGGCATGAGCATGGTGACGAGCCGCATGCTCGGCAGCTTCCGCACCGACCCCTCGACCCGGCGCGAATTTCTCTCCATCGTCGGCAACCCCACGACCGCGCAGCTGCCGAACTTGTGATGGGACGCTATGCACAGGCCGTCAGTACTACGGCACAACCAGCGTGCGTCCTTCGACAAGCTCCGGTTGTGGTAGACTTTTGTTGGCACCAAGAAAGAACCTCATCCTGAGCTTGTCGAAGGCCGCACTGCGCCGCTCCCGGTCTCTTCTGCATCGAAAGGCGCGACGGAGATCGCCATGAACCCCACGCCGCTCGATCTCATCCGCCGTCTGGTCGGCTTCGACACGGTGTCGGTCCACTCCAACCTGGCGTTGATCCATTACGTCCGCGACTACCTCAAAGATCTCGGCATCGACAGCCGGCTGACCTTCGACGCGGACGGCAAGAAGGCCAATCTGCTCGCCGCCATCGGACCGAACATTCCCGGCGGCATCGTGCTCTCCGGCCACACCGACGTCGTGCCCGTGGCCGGCCAGCCCTGGGAGAGCGATCCCTTCACGGTCGTCGAGCGCGACAACCGCCTCTATGGCCGCGGCACCTCCGACATGAAGAGCTTCCTCGCCATCGCGCTGGCGCTGGCGCCGGAATTCCAGGCCGCGCGATTGCGCGTCCCGATCTACCTCGCGCTATCCTATGACGAGGAGGTCGGATGCCTCGGCGTCGGCGGGCTGCTGCACGACCTGGCGGGGGCCGTGCCGCGGCCGGCCGCCGCCATCATCGGCGAGCCGACCCTGATGAAGCTCATCAACCGTCACAAGGGCTTCCACTCCTTCACCACCACCGTGACCGGGCGCGACGGCCACTCGAGCGGGACTCATCTCGGCGTCAACGCCATCGCCTACGCCGCCGAAATCGTCGGCTTCCTGTCGCGGCTGGCGGCCGAGATTGCCGCCCAAGGCCCGTTCGACGACGGCTTCGATCCGCCCTATACGACCATCAATGTCGGCGCCGTGCGCGGCGGTACGGCGATCAACATCATCGCCCGCCAATGCAGCTTCGACTGGGAATTCCGCCCTATTCCCGGCTTCGATGCGCCGTCCATCCGCCGCCGCCTCGATTCCTTCATCGCCGAATCGATCCTGCCGCGCATGCGCGCCGTGGCCGCGGAGACGGGCGTGATTACGATCCAGGACAGCGCCTCGTCGCCCCTCGTTCCCGAAGCCGACTCGCCGGCCGAGGCGCTGGTGCGGCTGCTGACCGGCGCCAACATCGCCGGCGCCGTCTCCTTCGGCACCGAGGCCAGCCATTTTCAGGACTCCGGCATCCCCGCCGTGATCTGCGGCCCCGGCAGCATCGAGCAGGCCCACCAGCCCA
>JBGPEQ010000611.1:0-2653 GCA_041482855.1 Dongiaceae bacterium
ATCCTCGGCCGTGACTTCGACACTCGGGGCTGATCCGACCCGGTCCGACAGCCCGATACCGCGACGATCGAACACGATCAGCCGCCCATGCGCCATCAATGAAACCAGAAATGCCCGGCACGATGGATGCTCCCAAAGGCGCTCCACGTGTGACACGAAGCCAGGCATGATCAGGATATCAAGCTCGCCGCTTCCGTATGTCTGATACGCCAGATGTACGCCGGCGCCCTTTACATAGAGTGTTGTCGGAACGGCATGGACCAGCGGCGCCGTGGTGGGGTCCATGAGCGCTTCGGTCGCGGCTTCCGGCACAACCCCAAGCTCGTCACGCAGCCGCTGTGTCAGTGCCGCGTGGTGCCGTTCTGCCGAACTTCGATCGCCGGCAAGCAGGAGGCTGCGGATCAAATGCCGACAATACACCTCGCTCAGCGGATCGAGCTCGACAAGGCGTCCCGCGTGAGCTGTCGCGGCAAAATGTTCGCCGGCGGCATTCTTTTCCTGTACCAGGCGTTCCAGCCCATGCATGAGCCGCCCCCTGAGCGCCTCGCGGCGAAAGAACGCCCAATCGTCGAACTCGGGACAATCGGCCAGAGCGAAGCCGGCGAGGAAGTCACCCCGATAGCGCAGGCAGGCTTCCTCGAAAGCGCCTCGGTCGCAGGCGCTCTCGAACAGATGCGAGTCGACCTTCAGTTCTACCGCCGGAGACCACCGCACGCTGGTGCGGTCGGTCTCGAAAATACGCTGGCCGAGTGTTAGCTCGATGCGATGAAGCATGCGCCGCAATCGCGCGCGGGCGGTCTCGCGGGGGCTCTCGGGCCACAGCAGCGTGGCAATGACATCCCGCGCAACGGCGCCCTGGGCCTCCGCGAGATAGATCAGCAGCGCCAGACCCTTGCGCAGGTTCAGCTTGATCGGGCGGTCGTCACCGTGGATCTCCGGGAACCCGAGCGTCTGAAGCGAGAACCCAGTCATGAAATCTCCTCTTGCCCTCTCGGCGCCCCGCGGGGACGCGCAGGGGACGGTCCAGTGATAGCAGTTGGGCCCTCGGCATGAGCGGACCAGGCAGAGAGCTGATCACCACGTGCACCGCAGCGCTCCGGTACTGTGTAGGTCTGCGACCCGCAGGCGAAGTCGCCATCGAACTTGGCAAGAAGTGCCATCGGCAAGCCGCAGTTCGAGGCCTGCCGAGCGGAGTCATTCAAATCGATCCCCTAGCGGGCGGCTCCGACTTCTTCGCTGCGGCGGATTTGAGATGAACCGCGCGTAGTCGACGATAATCGCCCGGCGATTGGCCGACCCAGCGCCGGAAGGCATGATTGAACGCGCTGACTTCGGAGTAGCCGAGCGAAAAGGCGATTTCCGCCAGCGCCAGAGTCTCGTTTTCCAAGAGGTTCAGCGCCAGCGTCTTGCGCACGTCGTTCTGCAGGTCGGAGTAGTTCACGCCGGCATCCTTCAGCCGCCGCTGGAGCGTCCGCACCGAGGTGCCGGTCGCCTTGGCGAGGTGCTCGATGCCGCCCTCGCCCTTGACTAGCACGCGGGCGATCTCGCGGCGCAATTGCTCGATCTCGCCGCGCTGTTCCGGCAAAGCGGCGAGCCGAAGATCGCCGTAATGGCGCATCAGGGCCTCGATCATGGCATCGGCCGTCGCCATCGGCCGCTTGAGCAGGCCGGCGTCAAACCGGATGCCGGCCCAGGGATGGCCGACCCGGATGTTGTCGCCCATGATCTCCGCGCGGGTGCGGCGTTCCGCCGGCGTTTCGTCGGCCAACTGCGGCAGCAGGACCTCCTGCGGGGTCCAACGCGGATCACCGAGCCCGACGCGCATGAGGTTGCACGCGAAGGCGATCGCCCAGTCGCCTTTCTGCCGGTACGACATCATCAGCGGATCGATATAGTAGGAATACACAAACACGATCCCGTCGCTGACTTCCACGCCGTGCACGGTGGCGTCGACCATGGTGGGCAGATAGCGCCCTATCGTTTCGAAGGCTTCGCCGACCGTGCGCGAGGCGAGGGCGGTATTGCCGACGACGCCGGCGTGCCTCGGCTCGTACTGGGCGCCGAACTTCAAGCCGAATTGCGGATCGGCGAGGAGATCGGCGCAGATCTCCAGGAGCTCCAGATAGCGGATGAGCGGCACGCGCCGATCGGGATCGGTCAGGTCGCCGGGCTCGAGACCGGCGCGGCGCAAGGCGTCACCCGCATCGGCCCCGCGCGAGCGCATGTAGGCGTCGAGGCCGTAGACGACGCTGGCCAGATTGATGGTCGGCGCGGCGAGCTTGGCCGCGGCGCGTCTTTCCGTCGTCATTGGCGCGATCTCGCAAGGCTTTGGCGGAGTATATCAAGACCGCCTCCCCTTTGCCGACTACCTCAAGCGGCACAGAATACGGCCGCTTCCGGCCGTGCCATGCGAACGCAGAGGGACCGGATCATGACCCAATTTACACCACCGCCCGCGCCGGGCGAGGTCGAAGCCTTCATCGGCCAGGTCGTTGCCGACCTGAGCGCCGCTTTTTCCGGCGTGCTGGTCAATGTGGGGCGCAAGCTCGGCCTGTATCAGGCGATGGCCGAGCTTGGCGCCTGTACGTCGGTGGCGCTCGCCGAAGCAACCGGCATTCGCGAGCGCTATGTCCGCGAGTGGCTCGCCAACCAA
>JBGPEQ010000612.1:0-2651 GCA_041482855.1 Dongiaceae bacterium
AGGCCGGCGTTCATCAGGCCGGGCTGGATGAGATTCTGATAGCGCATGTATTCGAACACCGGGAAATCGTCGAGCGACCAGCTGATGGGCATTTCCACCAGCTTCGTGTCGGCGCCGTATTGGATCGGCGCCTCCAGCTCGACGACGTCGTTCCGGCGCGCCTGGTAGGGCAGGTAGTCGTGGCCCATCAGGCTGCTGTCATAGACGAAGCCGTGCTGCAGCAGCAGATCGAGGGAATGCGGGCTCAGGTCCCAGGCCGGCGAGCGGTAGCCGCGGGCGGCGCGTCCCGTGAGCTTTCGGATCGCGTCGTTGCCGCGCACGAGCTCGCGCTCCTCCTCCTCGCGGGAGAGGGTCGCCGGCACGCGATGAGTCCAGCCGTGATGGCCGATCTCGTGGCCGGCCGCGGCCACCGCCGCGCAGGAGGAGGGATAGGTCTCGATGGTGTGGCCCGGGATGAACCAGGTGGTGGCGATGTCGTGCGCGCGCAGCAGCGCGAGCAGCCGCTCGGTCGCGACCATGCCGAAATCGCCGCGCGAGATCATGGTCGGCGTGGTCAGCCCGCGCGCGATCATGCCCGACGTATTGTCGAGATCGAAGGTGAGGCAAACGAAGTGTTGCGACATCGCAAGACCTTCTCAGGCGCAGGGTCCGCCGATCGTCTGCAGCTAGCGTCGCGAACGCGGGCTTATCAGGCCGGCCAGCAGGAAGGCAAGGCCGGCTCCCAAGCAGAACGTCGCAGATGCCAGCGGGAT
Source organism: Dongiaceae bacterium (assembly GCA_041482855.1). Lineage (GTDB taxonomy): Bacteria > Pseudomonadota > Alphaproteobacteria > Dongiales > Dongiaceae > JBGPEQ01. Next base: position 753 of record JBGPEQ010000612.1, read on the forward strand.
GCGGGTCGCCTCGGCGACGTTGTTGAGGCGGATTCGCACGGGCTGCGAAAGCGTGGAACTCTGGACCAGCGCGTCCGCGAGATAGATTTCGACGCGTGTTCGCGCCTGTTCGGGGGTCAGGGCCAGATCCTTTGGAGTCCAGTAGAAATCGCGCCAGATGCCGTCGGCAACGCGGTAGCCCAGGCCAACGCCGACCGCAAGCAGGATGACCGAAACAAGAAGCAGGAACTTTCGAGGCATCGAGCGTCTCCTCTTTCCATTCTCCGATTCGCCGGCTGCCCGGGATTGATGCGGCCACGGTCCATACTATGACACGACTGCGTTGTTCGCGCCGCCGCGATTGCGAGGGCCGAGCACGGCGCGCTGCTTGCCGTGCCATGCCGATCGGTGCGACGCTAGCCGCGGGAGCGCCTGGGAGGCTGGCTGCTCCCGCGCCTCGCGGTGCCAGGGGGGACCAGGATGGCAGACCAACAAGCAAACTCCGCCGACGAGTTTCTCGCCGCGCGCGACCTCCTGCTGCGTCATCGCGAGGATTGCGACACGGCCTGCCGCGATTTCCGCTGGCCGCAGGCGACGCAGTTCAACTGGGCGCTCGACTATTTCGATCGCATGGCCGAAGACAACGCGCGGCCGGCGCTGTGGATCGTCAATGAGGACGGCACGGAGTTCAAGGCGTCGTTCGCGGAGATGCGAACGCGCGCCAACCGCGCCGCCAACTTCCTGCGCGCGCTCGGCGTGAAGCGCGGCGACCGCATCCTGCTGATGCTCGGCAATGTGCCGCCGCTGTGGGAGGTGATGCTGGCGGCGATGAAGCTAGGCGCCGTCCTCATTCCGTCGACCACCCTGCTCAATCGCGAGGACCTGCTCGATCGTCTCACGCGCGGGCGCGTGACCCAGGTGATCGCAGCTTCCGAGGAGACGGCCAAGTTCGCGGACCTGCCGGGCAGTTTCGTCCGCATCGTCGTCGGCGCCGATGCGCCGGGCTGGACGAACTACCGGCAGGCGGAGACGACACCGGCCGAGTTCGCGCCCGACGGAGTCACCGCCGCCGACGATCCGCTGCTGCTCTACTTCACGTCGGGCACGACCGCGAAGGCGAAGCTCGTGCTGCACACCCATGCGAGCTATCCGATCGGCCATCTCTCCACCCTGTACTGGCTGGGGCTGGGGCCCGACGACATCCATCTCAACATCAGCTCGCCCGGCTGGGCCAAGCATGCCTGGAGCTGCTTCTTGGCGCCCTGGAATGCCGGCGCCACCGTGTTCGTCTACGGCTTCAAGCGCTTCAACGCCAAGGCCGTGCTGGACGCCATCGTGCGCGCCGGCGTGACCTCGCTGTGCGCGCCGCCGACGGTGTGGCGCATGCTCGTGCAGGAGGACCTGCGCGCGTGGAAGCCGACGCTGCGCAATCTAGTAGGTGCCGGCGAGCCGCTCAATCCGGAGGTCATCGAGAGCGTGCGCGCGGCCTGGGGCCTCACCATCCGCGACGGCTACGGCCAGACCGAGACGACCGCGCAGGTCGCCAACACGCCGGGACAGCCGGTGAAGTCCGGCGCCATGGGGCGGCCGCTCCCGGGCTATCGGGTCGCGCTGCTCGATGTCGGCGGACGCGAGTGCGACGAGGGCGAGCTGTGCCTGGCGCTGGCGCCGCGGCCGCTCGGCCTGATGCCCGGCTATCAGGACGACGCCGAGCGCACCGACGCGGCGATGGCCGGCGGCTACTACCGGACCGGCGACGTGGCGCGGCGGGACGGCGACGGCTATCTCACCTTCGTCGGCCGCGCCGACGATGTTTTCAAGGCCTCGGACTATCGGATCAGCCCGTTCGAGCTGGAGAGCGTGCTGTTCGAGCATGCGGCGGTGGCCGAGGCCGCGGTCGTGCCCAGCCCGGATCCGCTG
>JBGPEQ010000613.1:0-2639 GCA_041482855.1 Dongiaceae bacterium
ATCACGGCCACGGCCTCTCCTCGCTCTTCGCGCACATGCAGAAGGTTGCGGTCAAGGAGGGCGACAAGCTCGCCAAGGGCGGCTATGTCGGGAATCTCGGCCGCACCGGCCGCGCCACCGGCCCGCACCTGCATTGGGGCATGTACCTCTTCAGCACGCCCATCGACCCCCAGATGCTCGTCCCGCCGATGCCGAGCTGATGAAAGTTCATTCGCCGGTCACCCATCCACCCCTGATGTTCGATAAGCCCATGGCGCAGCAACCGGACATGCAAGCATCTTTAGCACTGCGCGGCCGCCGCATGACCGTGGTCTTCAACCCGACTGCCGGTGGCCGCCGCCGCGCCCGGCTGGATGAGACGCTGAGGCTGTTGCGCGATTCCGGCTGCGAGGTCGCCGTTCAGGCCACCGCGGCGCGCGGCGATGCCGAAACGATCGCGCGCGCGTTCGGCGGGCCGCTGCGCGCGCAGGATCTACTCGTCATCGCCGGCGGCGATGGCACGATCAATGAAGCGGTGAACGGCCTGCTGTCCGGCGGCGGCGAGGGCGCTGCATCGTTGGCGCTCGTGCCGCTGGGCACCGCCAATGTCCTCGCAAACGAGATCGGCCTTGCCACTGCACCGGCCGCTGTGGCCCGCGCGATCGTCCGCGGCGCTTCCGTGCGCGCCTATGTCGGGGTCGCCAACGGCCGTTGCTTCACGGCCATGGCCGGCGCCGGCTTCGATGCCCATGTGATCGCCAACGTCGGCCCGCGGCTGAAGCGCCTGTTCGGCCGGGGCGCCTATGTCATGGAGGCGCTGCGCCAGCTCTGGCGCTTTCCCTTCCCGCGCTATCGCGTGACCCTCGACGGCCAGGGCTACGACGCCGCCTCCGTCATCGTCGCCAAGGGCCACTTCTACGGCGGGCGCTATGTCTGCGCCCCCGACGCCCGCCTCGACCGGCCGGAGTTCCATGTCTGCCTGTTCGAGCGCGGCGGACGCTGGAACGCGATCCGCTATGCCCTGGCTTTGGCGCTCGGCCGCTTGCCGCGGCTGGCCGATTTCCGCATTCTGCGCGGCCGCGTCGTGACGATCGATGGCCCGGCTGGCGATCCCCTCCAGGGCGACGGCGACATCATCGCCTGCCTGCCGGCGCGGCTCGAGATCGCCCCCCGGCCGCTGCGCCTCATCGTGCCGCCGGACTTTGACGGCGCTGCCTGACGAGTGCCGGTCTGCCTTGTTTGCGCCACGGCGCCGCTGCCATTCCGCCATGCCGGCGCGCGAAACTAGCGAAGGAGGTGGCCGCCATGACCAGCAGTTATGATCTGGCAATAGTCGGCGGCGGCTTCGCCGGGCTGGTGTGCGCCCGCTCGGCCGCGCTCCGCGGCCTGCGCACGGTGGTGCTGGAGCGGCAGCCGGCGCCGGGCCATCGCATTCGCACCACCGGCCTGCTGGTCAAGGAAGTGGCCGAGAGGTGGGAAGCGCCGCCGCGGCTCACGCGCCGCATCCGTGGCGTGCGTCTCTACGGACCCTCGCTCTCCTTCATCGACCTCGAATCGCCCGGCTACTATTTCCTCGCCACGGATACGCCGCGGCTCATGACCTGGCTCGCGCGCGAGGCCGGCCGGGCCGGCGCGCAGCTGCGCTACGGCACGCCCTTCCGCGGGGTCTGCCAGTCCGAGGATCGCATCGAACTGCCGGATTGCGGGGTGTGGGCGCGCTTCCTGGTCGGGGCCGATGGGCCGTACTCGGCGGTCGCGCGCCAGCTCGGTCTCGGCCGCAATCGCGCCTTTCTGGTCGGCGTCGAGGCCGAGATCCTGGGGCTGCGGGGCCTCGATCCGGATCGCCTGCATTGCTTCCTCGATGCCCGGCTGATGCCGGGCTATATCGGCTGGGCCTTCATCGGTCTCGGCGGCGTGGCGCAGGTCGGGCTCGCCTGCCGCCCGCCGCTACGGCCGGACTTCGATGCCTTTGCGGCCAAGCTCGCCCGGGTGTTCGATTTCGGCAACGCCCGTATCATCGGCCGGCGCGGCGGGCTCATTCCGGTCGGCGGCCGCGTGGCGCCGTTCGGCGCCGAGCGCGTGCTGCTGGTCGGCGACGCCGCTGGCATCGTCTCGCCGCTCACGGCCGGCGGCATCCATACGGCCCTCGAGTCCGGTTGGCGTGCCGGCCACACGATCGCCGATCACCTGCTCGATGGTGCGCCGTCACCGCACCGCGTCCTCGCCGACGCCTATCCGCGGTTCTTCTGGAAGAGTCGGCTGCGCCAGCTGTTCGATCTCGGCCCGCCCAACTGGCTGATCGATGCCGGCCTCGCTACGCCGCCCCTGCGGGCACTCGCGCAGAGCATCTACTTCCATCGCCGCGGCTTGCTGTCGCCGCGGGTTTGGAGCGACCTGCTGCATCCCCACGAACGCCGGCGCGCCGGCTAGGATTGCTTGCGGCGACGGCGCGTCACGCCCCCGCCACCGTCATGCCGTCGACGCGAATGGTGGGCGCGTCGGTGCCGTAGCGGAACACCAAATCGTTGGCGGGCGTGAGGTTGAGGAACATGTCATTGAGGCTGCCGGCGATCGTCACCTCGCTCACCGGAAAGGCGAGTTCGCCATGCTCGATCCAGAAGCCGGCGGCGCCGCGGCTGTAGTCGCCGGTGACGCCGTTC
>JBGPEQ010000614.1:0-2632 GCA_041482855.1 Dongiaceae bacterium
AGCGTCCCAGTCGCGGGTCGAGATGAGTCCGACCGCCGAGAGCGTTCCGAGGCCGCAGGCCATGCCGACGAGAATGTCGAGAAGTCCGAAGCTCTCATGGAGCGACTGCCCGAGCCTGTCGATGGCGTCGAAATCCGTGAGGTCGAGCGGCACCAGTGTGGCGGAACTGCCGGCCGCGCGCACGGCGTCGTCGGTTTCCTCGAGTCCGCCGATGGTGCGCGCCACCAGGACGAGCTGCGCGCCTTCGGCGGCGAAGCGCCGGGCGACGGCGGCGCCGAGGCCGCGGGACGCGCCGGTGATGAGGGCGAGGCGGCCGGCGAGCCGCCCCGGTGTCGGCGGCATGTGGCTAGGCCGTCTCGGCGAGCAGCGAGAGCTGGGCCGGGACCGTGCCGCCGCTCTGGTCGGTGAGCGCGGTCGGGTAGTCGCCGGTGAAGCAGGCGTCGCAGTACTGCGGCTGCGCCGCATTGCGGCCGGACTCGCCCATGGCGCGATAGAGGCCGTCGATGGAGATGAAGGCGAGGCTGTCGACGTCGATGAAGCGCGCCATCTCCGCGACCTCGAGCTTGGCGGCCAGCAGTTCCTGGCGCGCCGGCGTGTCGATGCCGTAGAAGCAGGAATGGGCGGTCGGCGGACTGGAGATGCGCATGTGCACCTCGGTGGCCCCGGCGCTGCGCACCATCTCGACGATCTTCTTGGAAGTGGTTCCGCGCACGATCGAATCGTCCACCAGCACCACGCGCTTGTCCTTGGTTTGGGCGCGGTTGGCGTTGTGCTTCAGGCGCACGCCGAGATGGCGAATGTGATCGGTCGGCTCGATGAAGGTGCGTCCCACATAGTGGTTCCGGATGATGCCGAGCTCGAAGGGTATGCCGGCGGCGCGGGCGTAGCCGATGGCCGCGGGCACGCCGGAGTCGGGCACGGGGATGACGACGTCGGCCTCGACCGGGGCCTCGCGGGCCAGCTCGGCGCCGATGCGCTTGCGCGCGTCGTAGACGGAGGTGCCCTCGACGATGCTGTCGGGGCGGGCGAAATAGATGTGCTCGAAGATGCAGAAGCGGCGGTGGGCCGGCGGAAACGGGCGCAGCGAGTGGACGCCGGCGCTGTCGAGCACGACCAGTTCGCCGGCTTCGATGTCGCGCACGAAATCGGCGCCGATGATGTCGAAGGCGCAGGTCTCGGAGGCCAGGATGTAGGTCGTGCCGAGCCGCCCGAGCGAGAGCGGCCGCACGCCCAGGGGATCGCGCACGCCGATCACCATGTCGTCGGCCAGCGCCACCAGGGAGTAGGCGCCCTCGACCTGGCGAAGCGCGTCGATGAGGCGGTCGACCGCGTTGCCGCGCGGGCGGGTCGCCATCAGATGGGTGATGACCTCGGTATCGGTCGTCGACTGGAAGAGCGAGCCGCGCCGCACCAGGTCGCGGCGCAGCGCGTAGGCATTGGTGAGGTTGCCGTTATGCCCGATGGCGAAGCCGCCGAACTCGAGATCGGCGAAGAGGGGCTGCACGTTGCGCAGGATGGTTTCGCCGGTCGTGGCGTAGCGGGTATGGCCGATGGCGGCGTGGCCGCGCAGGCGTCCGACCACCGATTCGGCGGAGAAGTGGTCGGCGACCAGGCCGAGCTCGCGGTGGGCGTTGAAGTGGCGGCCGTCGAAGGAAACGACGCCGGCCGCCTCCTGGCCGCGGTGCTGGAGCGCATGCAGGCCGAGGACCGTATGGGCGGTCGCCTCGGCATGGCCGAAGATGCCGAAGACGCCGCATTCCTCGCGCAGGTGGTCGTCATCGAAGGGATCGGTGGTGATCTGCTGGCTCATTGCGTGCTCTGCTCGACCGTCCGGTTCAAGGCTTTGCGTTCGGCGTCGCTATAGCCGGAGTCGTCTTTCGATGCAGCGGAATCGGCGCCGACGTTCGCGCCGCTGCGGCCGGCGTCGGTGATGATCTGAATGGCCTGGCCGACCTGCATCGCCTGCTGGGCCTGTTGCTTGGCGGTGTCGGCCGTGCTCTGGGCCTGGGCGGCCACGGTGGCCGGCACGAACTGGCGCACGAAATCGGCGCCGATCTGCACGACCGGAAGGGTGCGCGCGTCCTTGATCCATTGCGGCCGATTGTCGGGCGCATAGAAATCGTCGCAGATCAAGAGCGCCACCGACACGATCGCGGCGCCGCGGGCGATGCCGAAGAGAATGCCGAGCGAGCGATCGAGCGCACCGAGCGAGCTTTCGCGCACGCTGCGGGTGATGACGTGGCTGATGACGGAGGCGACGACGAGCACGACCAGGAAGATGGCGATGCCGGTGGCGACGTCGGCGACCAGCTCGTGGCTGATGTAGCGGAGGGCGAAGGGCCGCAGATACGGCAGCCCGAAATAGGTGGCGAGCCCGGCCACGATCCAGGCCCCGATCGACAGCACCTCGCGCAGGAAGCCGCGGACGAAGCCGAAGAGCGCGGACAGGCCGATGATCGCCACGACGATGATATCGGCGAGATAGGGATAGTCGCTCAAGGATCCAGCATCCTCATGGACTGAAGAATCATCATATCACGACCGCCCGCGGCGCGGGACCTCCTCGACGCCGAGAAAGGCGACGAGATCGTGCAGGTGGCCGATCTCATGCAGCTGCGGCGCCTCGCCGCTG
>JBGPEQ010000615.1:0-2614 GCA_041482855.1 Dongiaceae bacterium
AAGCTGACCTTGCTCGACCAGAACCGCGTCATCCGGCCGCATCCGGCCTTCCGCCTGTTCTCGACCGCGAACACGGTCGGCCTCGGCGACACCTCCGGCCTCTATCACGGCACCCAGCAGATCAACCAGGGCCAGATGGACCGCTGGAACATCGTGGCCACGCTGAACTACCTGCCGCACGACGACGAGGTGAATATCGTGCTGGCGAAGGCGCCCTCCTACGACACCGATGAGGGCCGCACGACCGTCGCCGCCATGGTGCGGCTCGCCGACCTCACGCGTTCGGGCTTCATCAACGGCGACATCTCCACGGTGATGTCGCCGCGCACGGTCATTACCTGGGCGGAGAACGCCCGCATCTTCAACGACATGGCATTTGGATTCCGGGTGACATTCCTCAACAAGTGCGACGAGTTGGAGCGGCCGGTCGTGGCCGAATACTACCAGCGCTGCATGGGGACGGAGTTGAAGCTCAGCGGCAAGGCGATGTTGGTGTGAGGAATGCGCGACGGTCGTAGGGGCGACCGGAAGGTCGCCCGTCTATCCATCACACCAAACCACGGGCGACCTGCCGGTCGCCCCTACAACCAATGACCGACCGCGAAAGCCGCATCGAGGAGTTCAAGCGGGTCACCGGCGCCGCCATGCGGGCGATCGCCGAGCGCGACGACCTGACCGTCGCGTTCGCGCCGGGACAGCACGGGCTGTTCGGCACGGAGGCGCGGCTGCCGCCGCCGGCCCATGAGCTGCCGGCGAACGAGGTCGCCAATGTGCGCGGCGAGGCCGACGCCATCGCGCTGAAGCTGCGCCATCACAACGCCATGCTGCATGCGCGGGAGGCGCCGACGGGCGAGATGGCGCGCGCCGTGTTCGATGCGGTCGAGCAGGCGCGCGTCGAGGCGATCGGCGCGCGCCAGATGGTGGGCGTTTCGGAAAATCTGTCGGCGGCGCTCTCCGAGCATTGCCGGCAGCGCGGCTTCGCCCGCGTAACCGAGCGCGGCGACGGGCCGCTGCCCGAAGTGATCCGCCTGCTCGTGCGGGAGGCGCTGACCGGCACGGCGCCGCCGCGCGAGGCCAAGCGCATGGTCGATCTGTGGCGGCCGAACATGACCGATCAGGTGCAGTCCGATTTGACGCATCTGTCCCAGGTGATCGGCGATCAGCGCGCCTATGCCAAGGCGGTGCGCCAGCTGCTCGCCGACCTCGACATGGATCTCGGCGCCGAGAACGCCGACGCCGCCGACGAGAACGCCGATTCCGACGACCCCAACAAGCAGGACGACACCAACGAGAGTCGCGGCGAGGGCGGCGAGCAGGACTCCTCCGAGTCCTATGCCCAGATGGACGCCCAGAAGGGCGAGCCCGGCGAGGACGACAACGAGGCCACGACCGCCGAGGCGAGCGCCGACATGATGGCCGAAGGCGGCGAGGACGACCCGGGCCGGCCGGGGCGGCCGCCGCAGTTCGACGACAAGCGCGGCCGCAACGAGCCGACCTACCGCGCCTTCACCAGCCAGTTCGACGAGACCATCGACGCCACTGAACTCTGCGATCCCGACGAGCTGACGCGGCTGCGCCAGCTGCTCGACCAGCAGCTCTCGCACCTGCAGGCCGTGGTGGCGAAGCTCGCCAACCGCCTGCAGCGCCGGCTGATGGCGCAGCAATCGCGGGCCTGGGAATTCGACCTCGAGGAAGGGCTGCTGGACACGGCGCGGCTCGCGCGCGTGGTCGTCAATCCGGCGACGCCGCTCTCCTTCAAGCGCGAGAAGGAGATGGAATTCCGCGACACCGTCGTGACGCTGCTGATCGACAATTCCGGCTCAATGCGCGGCCGCCCCATCACCGTGGCGGCGATGAGCGCGGACATTCTCGCGCGCACGCTGGAACGTTGCGGGGTCAAAGTCGAGGTGCTCGGCTTCACGACGCGCATGTGGAAGGGCGGGCAATCGCGCGAGCGCTGGATCGCCGCCGGCAAGCCGGCCAACCCCGGCCGCCTCAACGATCTCCGGCACATCATCTACAAGGCCGCCGACGCGCCCTGGCGGCGCGCGCGCAAGAGCCTGGGCCTGATGCTGCGCGAGGGCATCCTCAAGGAGAACATCGACGGCGAGGCCCTGTTGTGGGCGCACAACCGGCTGGTCGGGCGCAGCGAGCAGCGCAAGATCCTGATGGTGATCTCCGACGGCGCGCCGGTCGACGATTCCACCCTGTCGGTCAATCCCGGCAACTACCTCGAGCGGCACTTGCGCGAATCGATCGGCTGGATCGAAACCCAGTCGCCCGTGGAGCTCATCGCCATCGGCATCGGCCACGACGTGACCCGCTACTACCGGCGCGCCGTGACCATCGTCGACGCCGAGCAGCTCGGCGGCACCATGCTGGAGAAGCTGGCCGAGCTGTTCGAGGAGAAGGCGCAGGTCGAACGTCCGCCGCCGCGGCGCGCCGCGGGCGGACGGCGATAGGGCGGACCTCGTACATTCGCCGGATTTGTCGGCTACCGTAAAATCATATTCCCAATACACTCATGTCCTGAGATCGAACGTTTGCCGCATGAGGCTGGGATCGGCGCCGTGGGGGCATAGAAAAACAAAAGAAGAGGGGGGTTTGTGGTTGC
>JBGPEQ010000616.1:0-2614 GCA_041482855.1 Dongiaceae bacterium
ATCTGCTGCGCATGACGCGCCATCCAAATGTTGTGCCAGCCCAGCATCGCGACTGCGATCAGCAGGATACCGGCGGTGAACGCCTCATGCCCGATGCCGGAGAGCGCGTTGGACAGCGAATCGGCGAACAGCGCGACGATGCCGGCGCCGACCAAGCCGCCTAGTATGCCCAGCGCGACCCAGCGGCTGCGCGCCGGCACGCCGGTGGTCGCTGCGAGCACGATGCCGACGATCAGCCCGGCTTCCAGCACTTCTCGGAACACGATCAGGAGACTCGCCAGCATTGCCCCTTCACTCCACGGTCAGTCGGTATAGCGCTCGATGCCCTGCAGCGAGCGGATCGGTTTCAGCGGCCGTTCGGAATGGTTCCACACCGAGCAGACGATCACCGCGACCCAGATCGACAGCGAGACCCCGGAGGCGGCGCGCCGCACCGCCGCGCCGGCCGGCCCGACATCGACGCGAAACACATAGGCGTTCGCGTAGCCGATGACGATCAGGATCAGCTTCGGCAGGAACATGGTGTGGCTGCCGGCCTGGATCGGGTCGTAGAGAAACAGGAACAGCCCGGTTGCGATGGTCAGCCAGAACATCCATCGCACGATCAGAAGCATCGCACGCGTCGCGGCCTGCGGCACCGCCGCGGCGAACGCGCCGCAGCCGCGCAGATTGACGAACATCAACAGGCCGAAGAATCCGGCCGTGCCGACCAGGTGCAGGAACCGCATCAGCCCGTACAGCGGCTGCAGCCGGTACACCGCCTGGCGCACGCTCGAGGTCGCGATCCAGACCAGAAGGTCGGTCGGCAGATAGATGCCCCAGCTCGCGTATACGCCTTGCATTCGCCCGTTCGACCGGCGCCGCCACGCGGAATAACCCGATGCCGATCATTCTATTGCTAACGGTATTGACACGGTCCCTTATTATATGCAATTGAGAATGATTATCAACAACAATCGTCGAGTCAGGGACATGCGGGCGGTTTTATCGGCGATCGGAATTCTTGGGCTTTGCGCCGCCGCGACGGCGGCGCCGATGGTGGTCCCCATCCCGCCGCCGGCGCTGCCGTTCGTGCTCGCAGCCGCGGACGAGGCCGACGACGCGGGCTTCCTGTTCCGGCTCGGGCTGATGGAAGGCCACCTGATCGTCGGCCGCGAGCTGATCCAGGCGGGCCGGCCGCAGCTCGCACTGCCGCATTTCGGCCACCCGGTGCGCGAGCTGTACGACGACATCAAGGACTACATGGCGGAGAAGAAGCTGCCCGGCTTCGACACCCCGTTGATCGAGCTCGAGGCGCTGGTCGCGAAATCGCCGGCGGGCGCCGAGACCGCCGCCAAGTACGATCAGGCGATCGCCGCCATCAACCGCGCGCGCGAGGCCGCGCCGGCATTGCTGCGCGCCTCGGTCCCGGCCAGGATCCGAATCTGCGCCGACACGCTGGAAGCCGCGGCGGGCGAATACGGCGCGGCGATCGAGAAGGGCCGCATCGAGGCTCTGGTCGAGTATCACGACAGCCGCGGCTTCCTGTCCTACCTCGACCAGGAGCTCGGCCGGCTCGACGCGCAGGCAAACAGTGACAGCGACCAGGGACTCATCGCCCGCTTCAAGGCGGTGCTGGTCAAGGCGCAGGCGATCGTCGCGCCGCTGCTGCCGCCCGATCGGCCGATCAAACCGGTGTCCGAGTACCGCGCCGTCGCGGCCGAGGCGAGGGACCTCGCGAAGCGATAACCAGTTCTCGTTCCGAGGCTTAGGCGAAAGACCCGCGAATCCCCCGCCCCGCCTGACCTGTGCTAGCCTGCGCCAGCCCCAGCGCACGGGAGGTGCGATGGCGAATGTCTATGTTGCATCGAGCGCCAATCTTGCCAAATGGGCCGAAGACGTCGGCCTGACGAGGTATGTCTACAAAGTGGGGGTCAGCGAGGACAGCGCCGACGAGGCGGTGGAGGCGCTGAACGAGGACGCGTTCGCCGGCCAGACCGACTGGAAGCTGGTCAAGAAAGAGAAGATCAAGGACGCCGATGAGGACGCGCTGCTTGCCCAGCTGGCGGGGCGCGAGAAGCCGGTGGATCCGACCTTCTACCCGAAGATCAAGGGCGCCAAGGGCATCTTCAAGGTGAAGTTCGTCAACGCCGAGAACCACGTGATCGCCAAGAAGGCGCTGGCCGGCGACATGGAAAAGAACATCCACATCAAGCCCGTCGACATCGGCGAATACCTGATCCACAACGCAACCCGGTAAGAGATTCACCGCAGGTGCGACGCCGAAGGCGTCACACCAGAGGCAGTGAGAGAGCCGCGGCACGGCATCTCTGCGTCTCATTGTCTCAGCGGTTTAATTACTTAAAGCTGTCGATCTCGCCGTCGGTGGGGAAGCGGCCTTCGGTGGCTTTGGAAAACGCCAGCCGGTCGTCGATGAACACGTCGAACTGCCCCGTCGCGCCGAACTTGAGTTCGACATCGCCGATGCCGCGCTTGCCGAGCCGTTCCCTCACACGGAGGGCGTGCGGCGCATAGCCTCAACGGCTGCAATATTCGACGCGCACTTTCATGGCCGCGATTGTGCCAGCGTTCAGCGCGAATCTCCAGGCTCCGGTATGGCGGCGACGATCGCGCC
>JBGPEQ010000617.1:0-2594 GCA_041482855.1 Dongiaceae bacterium
CCGTCGGTGTCCCCTCTACCGCGAAGCGGGAGAGGGTTAGGGTGAGGGCCCGTGGCTAGGTCTATCGGGCGAGCGAAGGGCGGATCGAATGTCGCAGGAATGGCTCAAGCAACTGGCCGAACTCTCGAACGACAAGGACCTGCGACAGCGGGCCCAGAAGGTGCAAAAGGCCCAGCGCTCTACCGTCCGGCAGGCCGACGGCCGGCAGCGCAGCCTGGTGGGCGCCGCCTTCGGCTTCTTCTTCCGCTGGCTGTTCCTGCTCGCGCTGGCCGAGGCGGTGGCGATGTTCGTCGTCGCCGACAGCCAGGGCATTGCCAACGAGTCCTGGGGCTACATCTTTCACTACGTCGTCTGGTACGCGCTGACCCAGGCGATCCTGCCGGCCGAGTTCTATGCGGGCTTGCAGGATTGGTTCGGCCTGACGCCGGCCGCTCTCTCGGCCGTCTACGATCAGGTCAATCCGATCATCCAGGATAAGCAGGACGCGCTCGTCTACTACGTCCCCGCCGCCGCTGCCCTGGCCCTCACGCTGTTCTTCCTGCCGGTCATCAATGCCGGCCGCCGCCGCAGCCCGATCCGATTCTTGGTCTTCCTCGCCAACCTGGCGGTCATCGTCCTGTTCAAGCAGCTCGGCCAGGCCGTGATCGCCCTCTGGCTGGGCGCCTTCCTGTTCTCGTTCGCCGGCGGCGGGGGGCTGCGGGCGCCGCGGCAGCCGAAGCCGCAGGTCGCAACCCAGCGGCCGCAGTCGCGCGCGGCCAGCCAGCCGCAGCGGGCGGCCCGCCCGGAATCGGCCGCGTTGCTCTCCCGTCCGTCCGTGGTCGACCGGTCCTCCCGCACGGCCACGCCCCTCAACAAGCGCGAGCCCGCCGTCGTCCGCCACGGCACCGGCTCCTGGGTCCGCGGGCGCTAGCGCGGCTCCGGGAGGGCGCCGTGGCAGCCCGCCACTGCGCGAGCGCACAGGCTGCTTTTCGGCCCCTTGACCGCTCTCTCGCTGGTCTCTGATGTGCCGAATCCGGACATAGCTAACTAATTGTAATATAGATGTTATTTTTTGATGCATGGGGTTGTTTTGCAGAATCGCGTTTTCGGGCCCCCGCGACGTGCCGCTTGCATTCGGGAGCATCCAGGCCGATCTTGATGGCATGACCGTCGCCTCGGCCGGGCGGATCACCGCCGTCCTGGGTCCGACCAATACCGGCAAGACCTATCTGGCTGTCGAGCGCATGCTCGGCCACCGCTCGGGGATGATCGGCTTCCCGCTCCGGCTCCTGGCGCGCGAGAACTACGACCGCATCGTCAAGCTCAAGGGTGCCGCTGCCGTCGCCCTCATCACCGGCGAAGAGCGGATCATCCCCGCCCACCCGTCCTACTTCGTCTGCACCGTCGAATCCATGCCGGTCGATCGCCGCGTCGGCTTCCTGGCGGTCGACGAGATCCAGCTCGCCGCCGATCCCGAGCGCGGCCACGTCTTCACCCAGCGCCTGTTCGACGCCCGCGGCGCGGACGAGACCATGTTCCTCGGCGCCGACACCATCCGCCCGCTGCTGCGCAAGCTGGTGCCGGAGGCCGAGGTCATCTCGCGCCCGCGCTTCTCCACCCTCACCTATGCCGGGGCCAAGAAGCTGACCCGCCTGCCGCGGCGCAGCGCCGTCGTCGCCTTCTCGGCCGCCGACGTCTACGAGCTGGCCGAGCTGATGCGCCGCCAGCGCGGCGGCTGCGCCGTCGTCATGGGCGCGCTGTCGCCTCGCACCCGCAATGCCCAGGTCGCCATGTACCAGGCCGGCGAGGTCGACTATCTCGTCGCCACCGACGCCATCGGCATGGGCCTCAACATGGATGTCGACCACGTCGCCTTCGCCAAGCTGGTGAAGTTCGACGGCCGCGCCCCGCGCCGCCTGACCGCGCCGGAGATCGCGCAGATCGCCGGCCGCGCCGGCCGCCACATGAACGACGGCAGCTTCGGCACCACCACCGAAGTCGGCCCGCTCGAGCCCGAGCTGGTGGAGGCCATCGAAAGCCACCGCTTCGATCCGCTGGTCGCCCTGTTCTGGCGCAACGCGGAACTCGACTACCGCTCCCTCGACGGCCTGCTGCGCAGCCTCGAACGGCCGCCCCCGGCGCCTGGCCTGATGCGCGTCCGCGAGGCCGACGACCACGCCGCGCTGGCGACCCTGGCGCGCGACCCTGACATCGTCGCCCTCGCGCGCTCCCGCGCCTCTCTGCGCCTGCTATGGGAGGTCTGCCAGATCCCGGACTTCCGCAAGACCCTGAGCGACGCGCACACGCGCCTGCTGGCGCAGGCATTCCGCCACCTGACGAGCCCGAGCGGCGTGCTGCCGACCACCTGGGTCGCCGACCAGATCGCCCGCATCGACCGCACCGAGGGCGACATCGACACGCTCGTGCAGCGCATCGCCCATATCCGCACCTGGACCTACATCGCCCACCGCGGCGACTGGCTCCAGGATTCCAAGCAATGGCAGGAGCGCACTCGCGCCGTCGAGGACCGCCTGTCCGATGCCCTGCACCAGTCGCTCACCCAGCGCTTTGTCGATCGCCGCTCGGCCTTTCTCGTCCGGCACCTCGCGGGCGAC
>JBGPEQ010000618.1:0-2593 GCA_041482855.1 Dongiaceae bacterium
CCACCATGGGTTTCTCGACCCTCGACGGCCTGGTCATGGGCACGCGCGTCGGCAGCCTCGATCCCGGCGTCATCCTGCATCTGCTGCGCAGCGAGGGCATGAAGTTCCGGCAGCTCGAAGACCTGGTCTATAACAAGTCGGGGCTGCTCGGCCTCTCCGGCATCTCCGCGGACATGAAGACGCTGCTGGCGAGCAACGATCCCCATGCCCGCGACGCGGTCGAACAGTATTGCTACGCCATCGTGCGCCATCTGGGCTCGCTGGCGGCGGCGCTCGGCGGCCTCGACGCTCTCGTCTTCACCGGCGGCATCGGCGAGAACGCCGCGCCCGTCCGCGCCCAGGTGTGCGAGGGCGCGGCCTGGCTCGGCCTGGTCCACGATCCGCAGGCCAATGCCGCAGGCGGTCCCATCGTCTCGCAGATGAAGAGCGCAGTGCGCGCCTGGGTGATCGCCACCGACGAGGAGCGCGTCATCGCCCGCCACGCCCGCCACCTGCTCGGACTCTGACGAACGGGACCAAGGTGCCGGCGGTTCATCGAACTGAGTAGGCCACATCCTTCGGCGTGCAGTCGGCGCCGTTGACCGGAAATATGTCGTGGGGGCAAGCGGACAGGACGACGACGCTGTCGATCTGCGCTTCGAGCTCGACGTAGTCGCCCGCCTTGCTGTCGGGCGGCGCCACCGCCAGCGCGCCATTGGCCTTGAGCGGAACATTCATGAAGAGGTTGAGGGGTGGCGGTGGCGGCGGAAGCGGCTGCTGGACACCGATCGTCTGCAGGGCGGTCGTGAAGTTCTCGGCGCAGCTGGCGTGATGGCCGATGACGCCCAGCTGGTGGTAGCGCACGAGGTCGCAGCAGGGGATGAGCGTGTCATGCACGCCCGGGGAACTGTCGGCGACAAGGCGGAGGATCGGGTTGCGCAGGTTGGTGACGAGCAGATCGCCCGGCCGCGGCGTCAGGCGGTACCACTGGTTGCGGCAGTGGGGCATCGACATATGCTCGCTGAGATCGCCGGCGCTGAGCGCCCAGCAATCGACCACCTGGGTGCCGTGGGTGTTGACGATCCTGAGATGCTGCCCGCGAAGCAGGCGAATGGCCGCGCCCGTGCCTGCCTTGAGTATGACCTGGTCGTTCATAGATGGCGCCTCCGCGATCACCCGAGAACCGCGATACTGTCAGCCCGCGCGCGAATCCGCTAGATAGAAGCGGTCGCCACGCTGAAGGTTACGCCATGACCAAAGCCCGTCCCCAGATCAACTACCGCGACTATCTGCAACTCGGCACGCTATTGGCGTGCCAGCAATGCGAGAGCGCCAAGCGTGGGCAGCCGGCCCATGACGAGATGCTCTTCATCATCGTCCATCAGACCTACGAGCTGTGGTTCAAGCAGATCCTCTACGAGCTCGACCAGGTCCAGGGCGTCTTCGCCGGCGACGTGGTCGACGACCGCGCGATCGGCAGCGTGGCCCACGGCCTGACGCGCATCACCGAGATCCTGCGGCTGCTGGTGCAGCAGCTGACGGTGCTGGAGACCATGACGCCGCTCGACTTCCTGGACTTCCGAGATCTCCTGTTTCCTGCGTCGGGCTCGCAGAGCCTCCAGTTCCGCCTGATCGAGACGCGGCTGGGGCTGAAGCCGAAGGAGCGGCTCACCTTCGAGAGCCGGCCCTTCGACGCCAGCCTGCCGGCCGAGGACCGCGAGCTGCTCGCCGAGGCGGCCGAGCTGGCGTCGGTCAGCGACCAGCTCGAGCGGTGGCTCGAACGCACGCCCTTCATCGACATGGGCGACTACAGCTTCCGCGACGCCTACCGCCGCACGGTCCAGAACATCCTGGAGGCCGACAGCGCGATGGTCCGCGCCCGCACGACCCTGAGCGATCAGGAGAAGCAGGCGGAACTCCAGTCCCTGACGGACGCCCGCGCGCGCTTCGATGCCCTGTTCGACGAGGCGGCCCACCGGCAATTGCGCGAGCAGGGCGCCTGGCATCTCTCGATGCGGGCGCTGCAGGCGGCCCTCTTCATCAATCTCTACCGCGACGAGCCGGCGCTGCAGCTGCCCTTCCGCCTCTTGAGCCTCCTCATGGACGTCGACGAACTGCTGACCACCTGGCGCTACCGCCATGCGCTGATGGTGCAGCGGATGATCGGGCTCAAGGTCGGCACCGGCGGCTCCTCCGGCCACGACTATCTCAGGCGGACGGCCGAGCAGCACCGCATGTTCGCTGACCTCTTCGCGCTCTCGACCTTCTTCATCCCGCGCTCGCGCCTGCCCGCCCTGCCGGCCGATGTGCGGGCGGCCATGGGCTACCGCTACGCCAAGACCGAGCGCCCGTGAGCTACAAGCGGCACTTCGCACGCTTCATCGCCGCCGATCCGGAGCGGCTGCATTTCGCCGCCCACAGCCATCACTTCTGGCCCGACGTCACGTTCGCGGCGCAGGAGCAGTGCTGGCTCGACGCCGCCCGCCTCGCCGACCGGAAGTGGGAAAAGGTGTTCGGCGAGGTCGTACCGGCGGCGCAGCGGCACGTGGCGCGGATCCTCAACCTGCCGGACCCCTCGACGATCGCCTTCGGGCCGAACACCCATGGCTTCGTC
>JBGPEQ010000619.1:0-2588 GCA_041482855.1 Dongiaceae bacterium
ATCGCGTCGGGCCTCGGCCTGGACATCAATCCCGGCGGCGATCCGGCGCCGAACGCGGACAACGGCCGGGGCACGATGGTCCGCATGGATCCGCGCCATCGCGGCCTGTTCGGCGCCGCCTGGACCCTGGCTTCGATCGGCGAAGCGGCGCGCGGCGGAGTGGCTGCGATCGGCCCCGCCGCCTTGGCCGGCGAGTTCGGCATCGTCCATCGCCGGCTGCCCTACGACCAACCCTGGTTCGACGATCTCGGCAGCACCGCCGTCTATCCCGTTTATCACGTGGTCGCCGGCATGGCCCGCGCCGCCGGCCGGTCGCTGGTCGAGGCGACATCGTCGGATCGAACCCGGATTGCGGCGCTTGCGTATCGCGCGGCGAATGACGCGACCAGCCTGTGGCTGGCCAATCTGCGGGACTATCCGCAGCGGGTGTCGCTGCCCGACCTCGACGCCAATGCGCGGATCGGCCGCCTCGACGAATCGACCTTCGAGGCGGCAGCGACGGACCCCGCCTTCCTGTACGCGCACGCCACGGCGCTGGCTGCGCGCGAGATCGAAATCGGCGCGCATGGAATCGTCCGGATTCAGATGGGGAGATGACGATGGTTGAAACTCAGACACGTGGCCTCGGACCGAATCAGCGGTTCATCGGCGTGAAAGGGGCGCGCGCCAGTCTCAGCACGCCGGCATTGCTGCTCGACCTCGACGCGCTCGAACGCAACATCGCCGCGATGGCCGCCCATACCAAGGGAGCCGGAATCGATCTGCGACCGCATAGCAAGGGCGCCAAGTCGATCGAGATCGCCCGCCGGCAGGTCGCCGCCGGCGCGATCGGCATCTGCTGCTCGACCCTGGGCGAGGCGGAGGTGATCGCCGGCAGCGGCATCGAAGGCGTGCTGATCACCTCGCCGGTGGTGACGCCGGCGATGATCGAACGGTTCGTCGCCCTCAATGGCCGGACCAAGGGCCTGATGGTCGCCGCCGACAACCCGGCCAATGCCGACGCGCTGGCCGCGGCCAGCGGGAAGGCCGGCAAGCCGCTGTCGGTCATCGTCGAGTTCGACGTCGGTCAAGGACGCACCGGCACGATCAGCGCCGACGCCGCCGTGGCCCTGGCGCAGCGGGTCAAGGCATCGCCGCATCTGCGTTTTGCCGGCGTGCAGGCCTATTACGGCCATTTCCAGCACATCGCGGCCTATGCCGACCGCAAATCGGCCGCCCAGGGCCAGATGGCCCGCGTGCGCGATCTGCTGGCGCGCCTGAAAGCGGCGGGGCTGGCGCCGGGCATCGTCACCGGCGGCGGGACCGGGACCTTCGACATCGATCCGACCGGCGGCGTCTACACCGAAGTTCAGCCGGGATCTTATCCGTTCATGGATCGCGAGTATCTCGAGATCGACATCGCCGCCGGCCGGCCATCGCCGTTCGTCCCGTCGCTGTTCGTGCAGGCTTCGGTCGTCAGCGCCAACCGCGAGGGCTTTGCCGTGGTCAACGCCGGCTACAAGTCCTTCGCCACCGAGGGCGGCATGCCGACGGTCGCCATCCCGCGGCTCGCCGATGCCAGCTACAAGCTGATGGGAGATGAACATGGCGGCGTCACCTACGAGCCGAAGAGCGGCACGCTCAAGGTCGGCGATCTCGTCCAATTTCTGGCGCCGCATTGCGACCCGACGATCAACCTCTACGACCGCTATCATTGCGTGCGCGGCGACACGCTGGTCGAGATCTGGCCGGTGGACGCCCGCGGATGCTGAAGCGGCGCCCATGACAGAGGTGGATAGACGATGAAGACAATCGTTCTCGGCGCCGGCGTCGTCGGCACGGCGACGGCCTACTTCCTGGCCAAGCAAGGTCATACGGTCGAGGTCATCGAGCGCCAGAGCGGAGCCGCCCTGGAAACCAGTTTCGGCAACGGCGGCGTCATCCACGCCAGCGAAGTCGAACCTTGGTCGCAACCGGGCATGCCGTTGAAGATCCTGAAATGGCTCGGCAAGGAGGATGCCCCGCTGCTGGTGCGCTATGGCGCCATCCCGAACATGTGGCGCTGGGGCCTGAAGTTCATGGCCAATTGCACGGCGGAGCGCTTCCGGCGCAACGCGCTGACCAACCTGAAGCTGGCGCTGCACAGCCTGAAGGTCCTGCAACAGATCCGGGCAGAGACGGGGATCGAGTACGATCTGGGCACGGCCGGCGTCCTGAAGATCTATGCGAGCCCGGAGTCGTTTGCGAACGGGGTAAAGTCGGCGGAACTGTTTTCCGGCCATGGCCTCACTTTCCAGACGGCGGACGCGGCGGAATGCGTACGGCGGGAGCCGGCCTTGCGGACCGGCGCCTCCTCGCTGGTCGGTGGGATATATTTTCCGCGCGATGAGGTGGGGGATTGTCACAAGTTCACGACCGCGCTGGCGAGCCGCTGCGCCGCGCTCGGCGTCAAGTTCCACTATGGGACGTCGATCCTGCGCCTTGAACGCAGCGGCGGTCGCATCGGTGCGGCGCAGACCAGCCAGGGAACCATGCAGGCCGACAATTTCGTGGTGGCGCTGGGCAGTTTCACGCCGCTGGTGTTGCGGAGCCTCGGCCTGAGCGTGCCG
>JBGPEQ010000620.1:0-2578 GCA_041482855.1 Dongiaceae bacterium
GCCGATGCCGTCGCCATGCCGCCGCCCCATTAACCATGCCCGCCCGATCTAAGCCGATAAATCGGCCCGCAACAATCACCTGGAATGTGGTTGCCTTCCGGACCTATGCTGCTGAGGCATCCCAGGAAGGGAGAGCAGGCGATGAGTCGTGCCTTTGTGAAGGAAGCGGACGGCGAGCAGCCCGGCGAAGAGCTGCCCGAGCGGCCGCAGAGTCCGCATCCGAACTACGTGACCGCGTCCGGTCTCAAGGCGCTGCAGGAGCATTTGGCCAAGCTGCAGGAGGAGCGTCGCCATCTGACCGAGGCCGGCGAGCCGGAGATGCTGGGCAAGGAGCACCTGAAGCTGGTGGAGCGCGATATCCGCTACTTCCAGGAGCGGATCGAGCGCGCCGTCCTCATCGATCCCGACAGCCAGCCGCCGGATCGCATTGGCTTCGGCGCCATCGTCGAGACGGTCGACGACAACGCCGAGAAGCGCAAGTTCCGCATCGTCGGCGAGGACGAGGCCGATCCCAAGCACAGCCGGATCAGCTGGGTCTCGCCGCTCGCCAAGGCGCTCAATGGCGCCGCTGTCGCCGACACGGTCGTCTGGAAGCGCCCGACCGGCGACCTCTCGCTCGAAATCCTCTCGATCAAGTATCCGAAGCACTAGCCTTCGGCGGCGATATCCAGAACCACGCGGCCGACGATCTTGCCGCGGCGCATGCGCTCGAACACCTTGTTGATGGCGCGCAGCGGCTGGCGCTCGACCTTGACCTTCACCTGGCCTTCGACGGCGAAGCGGATCGCCTCCGCCAGGTCGAGCCGGGAGCCGACGTTGGAGCCGCGCAGCGAGAGTTCGCCGTTGATCACCTTGCCGATCGAGATCGGCAGCCGGTCGCCGTCGCGCCCGGGCACGCCGATGAAGCTGCAGGTCCCGCTCGGGCGCAGCGAGCGGATCGCCTGGTCGAAGGCGATGCCAGCCGGCGTGGTGACGACGGCGGCATGCGGCCCGCCGGCCAGCTCTTTTTTCAAGATTCGAACGGGGTCGGCCTTCTTCGCGTTCACGACCATGTCGGCGCCGAGGGAGGTGGCGAGGCGCAGCTTGTCGTCGGTGACGTCGACCGCCGCGACCTGCAGGCCCATCGCCTTGGCGTATTGCACGGCGAGATGGCCGAGTCCGCCGACCCCGAACACCGCCACGCACTGACCCGGACGCGCCATGGTGCGCTTGAGGCCGCGATAGACGGTGACGCCGGCGCACAGCACGGGCGCCAGGCCGATCAGGTCGGCCTTGGCCGGAAGGCGGCCGACATAGGCGGCGGGCGCCGTGATGTACTCGGCGTAGCCGCCGGGTTTCGAATAGCCGGTCGACTCGCCGCCGGCACAGATCGTCTCGTTGCCGGCGAGGCAGTACTCGCACGCCCCGCAGGCGCTCCACATCCAGGGCACGCCCACGACGTCGCCGTCCTTGAGGCCCTGGACATGGGCGCCGCGCGCGGCCACGTGACCGGTGACCTCATGTCCGGGAATGAGCGGCAAGCCGGGCAGGGGATCCCAATCGCCGTCGACCGCGTGCACGTCGCTGTGGCAGACGCCGCAGGCGGCGACCTTGATCAGCACTTCGCCGGGCCCCGGTTCGGGCATCGCGACCGCCTCGATCTTCAGCGGCGTCTTCAACTTCCGCAGCACGGCGGCACGCATGGTCTTGGGCATGACGGTTCCCCCCACAATCTTGAGACGACAGCCGGCGATGTTGCACTTCGTCGTCCGCCTGACGACGACACTATAACACTCGGCGTCCGTCAACCGGGCTTGGCTCAGTTGTTGACTTCACGATCGGGCGGGCGTTGCTCCGGTCCCGACCGGCGTAGCGACGGTCGCCCTTGCGGCGCTGCGGCAGATCATCGAAGATTGCCGCCATGAACTACACGCCGTACATGCCGCGTTTCCCGCAGATCCGCGAGCCGGGCTTGCCCGCCTTCGAGCCGGGCACCGAACGTTACAAGGTAAGCGGCGGCGGCGCCATCTTTGTGCCGATCTTCCGGGGGGACCATGTCTCGGTCATCGACCGCGAAGGCCGCCAGCGCTGCGAGATCGCCGCTTTCGGTGCCGATGGACGCGAGGACAACGGGGCGCTCGGTCTCAAGGTAGGAACTAAGTCCGCCGGTATCGCCCGGCTGCTTGCAGGCGAAAGCGAGGATGCGCGGACGATCGCGGCAGCGTTGCGCCGGCGCGGGCTGCCTGGCCGCGTCGACAAGAGCACCCATCTGTTTGGAGGCGACTCGCGTCCGGGCGAGACAGTGCAGCTGACGGCCGAGCGCGATTGCATAGCGATCTTCCACGCGCCTGGCGGTCCGATGGGCGCCGATGCGCAGGATGCGCCGACCGATCTGTCCGTCATCGTCAAGCGGGCGGCCGTACCCAACATCATAGCACCCCCGCTGCCCGAGCCGCTCGCCGACCCACGCGCGGAGATCCGTATCGACCGCTGCACGGCCCAGGGCTACCTGGTGAAGGCCGGCGAATTCATCCAGATCATCGACGTGGCCGGCCGGCA
This sequence comes from Dongiaceae bacterium, assembly GCA_041482855.1. Taxonomy (GTDB): domain Bacteria; phylum Pseudomonadota; class Alphaproteobacteria; order Dongiales; family Dongiaceae; genus JBGPEQ01. The sequence goes on from JBGPEQ010000620.1 coordinate 2,539, forward strand.
ATGCTCGGACTTCCAGGCCTTCAACGCGCGCCAGCTCGAC
>JBGPEQ010000621.1:0-2570 GCA_041482855.1 Dongiaceae bacterium
CGAGCGCGTCATCGGCGAATGGATCGAGTTCTACAACAACGCCCGGCCGCACTCGGCCCTTGACGGCCAGACACCGGCGGAAGCCTACTCGACCGGGCGGCCTGTGGATATGATGGACAACGCAAGCGCGTTGCCCACATCCCCACAGGCCCAACAGCAACAAAAAGCGTTCAACATGAATCAGGTCTTGGCAGCGTGATCAGCAACCGGAATACACCTTAAATCCGCTGCCAACCTGTCCGACCAACCAGGACCAGCTCAGGTCTTGCAGATATTTCGCGATGAGGGAGATGACTTCAACCCCGCTGAGTTAGCGAAGGGATTTATCGAGCCAAGGGTTTCTCTACCGATGGTCGCGCACAATCGCCTGGGCGACCTGATCGATTCGCAGGTCATTTGGCACCTCTATCAATCAGCGATGGCGTTTGTGAACAAGGCGAACAACCAAATTTTGAACGACTACGTTGAGACGATCCGACTGAAGCTAATCAAGAGAATCGTGCTTGATCCCCAGGAGATCTTTAGCGAGGCGCATGCGGACCTGGAAAAGCTGGACAGCGAGGGTGAGCGCTTCGCGATCCTGTCGCACGCGCTTCACAAGATTAGCCAGAACTTTGAGAAACAGAAGGAATTGACGTTCGAGAAGGCGTCGCAGTTCAGTAACAACCCGGACCTACAAAAGCTTCTGGCACACTTGAAGCGAGAGTGCGCAGACGACCTCAAGGATTTTGTTCAACCCACGCCGGGTGCCTAGGCCGCGCGCCGCAGTTCGACGACCAGCGGTTTCGTGATTCCGAATTTTTGTTCGCAACGTACCTCCGCTACCATCATCGCCGAACATCTGCAGTCGTGAGGATGCAGAGTCAGAGGGATTTCTACCGGTCGCTGCCCTGCCGCCCCATACCCCCTACATCTTCCTCCAATCCCCCAGCTTCTCGAACGCCGCCGCCGCCCGCAGCACCGTCGCCTCGTCGTACCGCCGCCCCGTCAGCATCAGCCCCACCGGCAGCCCGCCCTCGCGCCCGCAGGGCACGTTCATGCTCGGGTGCCCGCTGGCGTCGAACGGGCAGGTGTTGCCGATCATGTCGAGCGCGCGCGCCACATATTCCTCGCGCGGGCAGCCGGCCTCGGGGAGCTTCGTCGCCGTGAACGGGATCGTCGGCATGGCCAGGAGGTCGTACTTCGCGAGCACGTCGTCATAGGCCTGGCGCAGCGCCCATTTCAGGTTCTGGCCCTTGGCGTAGTAGCGGCCGTGATAGTAGCGGTGCATGTATTCGCCCATGAACAGCACGAGCTTCACCGTCTCCGACATGTCGTTCGGCCGCGAGCGCCAGCCCCGCGCATAGGCGTCGAGCAGGCTCGTGGTGTAGGTGCCCTCCCAGCTGTAGCCGAGCCCGTTGCCCTTGATCATCTGCTCGGTCGCGCCCTCGATGATGATGGCGTTCCAGATGTCGTAGCCCGCCATGTGCATGGGAATGGATACCTCGTCGACCGTGGCGCCCAGCGCCTTCAGCCGCTGCAGCGCCTTCCTCACCTTGCGGTCGACCGCCGCCTGGCTCTCGGCCCGGCCGAAGCCCTCCTTCACCACCGCGATCTTCAGGCCCTTGGCGCCCTTCTTCAGCGCCCCCAGATAGTCCTGCGTCTTGCAGTCGATCTGGCGGGGGTCGCGCCCGTCCGGCCCGGCGATGGCCGTGAGCAGGCGCGCCACGTCCTCCACCGTGCCCGCCATCGGCCCGCAATGGTCGAGCGTCGCCTCGATCGGCATCACCCCGGTATAGGGCACCAGCCCGTGCGTGCCCTTGAGCCCGTAGACGCCGGTCCAGCCGGCGGGCAAGCGGATGGAGCCGCCCTGGTCGCCGCCGAGCGCGGCGTCGGCCTCGCCGATCGAGACGACCACCGCGCTGCCGCTGGAGGAGCCGCCGGCCGAATGGGTCGGCTTGTGCGGGTTCTTCACCGGCAGCGGCTGGGAGGTGTGGCTGCCGCCGGAAAAGCAGAGGTCCTCGCACGCCGTCTTGCCCAGGATGGTGCCGCCGGCATCGAGGATGCGCGTGACGACGGTGGCGTCGACGTCAGGCACGTAGTTCTCGAGCACGCGCGAGCCGTTGCGCATCGGCAGCCCGGCGACGCAGACATTGTCCTTCACCGCGATCGTCTTGCCCGCGAGCACCCCGCGCGCCGCCCCCTTGATGGTCGATTTCCAGGCCCAGGCGTTGTAGCGGTTGTCTTCCGCCTTCGGCCGCGCCCCCGTGGTGCGCGCATACTTCACCTCCGGCTTCGGCTCCACCATCGCGTCGAGCCGGTCATAGGACGCCGCAACGCCCTTCAGCAGCCCGGCAAACGAGGCGGCATCGGCATCGGTCAGCCCGATCCCGAAACCGGCGGCGATCTCTTTCACGTTCTCGGCATTGGGCGCTTGGATCGGCATGGAAACCTCCCGTTAGACTGGATTTCTCGATTTGCACTTCTCTTAAGTGTCACCCCCGCGAAAGCGAAGGCAAACGACGAGTTTTGTGTCCCTGGATTCCCGCTTTCGAGCGTGTGAAGCAATCGGATCGTGAGCGTGGACGCAG
>JBGPEQ010000622.1:0-2553 GCA_041482855.1 Dongiaceae bacterium
TACTCCTCCTTATTGTTCGACGCGAAGGTCGCCTGCCGTGCCCGCGTCATCGGATTGCTAGAATGCTGCAAATCGAGTCGCGGGCATTGACCCAGATCAGCGCGACCGACCGAGGTTGTGTGAAAACGACCGACGGTATCGACAACGCGCAATCACATTCCTCAACACCGGGCCGAGCCTCGCATACCAATCGATCTGCTGGTCTAGGTCATCGCCGCACATGAAGATGACCGATGAAAATGAGAGCCAATAAAGACGGGCCGTAGCGATCGAAGCCGCGGGAACCTCCACCAAGCGTCAAGAGCGATGGAACTTCCACCTTTGACACCTTATTCACCGAGCACGTGATCGCGGCAGCGAGGCGGCCGGCGACCAGCTGACCAGCCTCGCCGACTATGTCGGCCGCATGAAGCCGGGCCAGGACGCCATCTTCTACATCGCCGGCGACGAGGTCGAGTCGCTCAAGAAGAGCCCGCAGCTCGAGGGCTTCGTCGCGCGCGGCGTCGAGGTGCTGCTGCTCACCGACCCCATCGACGAGTTCTGGATTCCCGCCATCGGCAAGTTCCAGGACAAGCCGTTGAAATCGGTGACCCGCGGCGGCGCCGATCTCGCCAAGATCGCCAGGCCCGACGGCGAGGCCGCCCAGAGCGAGACCACGGCGCCAGACGTCGACAAGCCTGGTCGCCGACGAGGGCGACATGGACATGCATCTCGAGCGCATGCTGAAGCAGCACCGCCGGCTCGACGCCGGCTTCAAGCGCGTGCTCGAGCTCGACCCGCGCCACCCGCTGGTGCTCGGCCTGGCCAAGCGGGTGAGCGAGAAGGGCAACGCCGACGAGGTGGCGGAGGCCGCCTGGCTGCTGCTCGACCAGGCCCGCATCGTCGGCGGCGAACCGCTGCCCGACCCGGCGGCGTTCTCGAAGCGGCTGTCCGATGTGATGCGGCGGGCGCTGGCGGCGTAGGAACGAAGTCGCAGGCCCGAACGCCGTGGGGACGCGCTGCGCGCGCCCGTGGAAAATCGAAACCCAATTCTCGAAAACCGTGCGGCGGATGGGCGGGCGGGCGCAGCGCGCCCCTACAGTTGGCCGGGATCAGCTTTCGTCCAGCCGCATGACGGCGGCGCCGAGAATGGGGCCGACGGGGCCGGCTTGGACGATGATGGCGCAACCCCGGCGGTCCGCGTTGCCCATGGCAACGGCGAGCGGCAGGGTTGTGGCCTCGCCGTCCCAGGTACCGATCTTCCGCCATTCGCGCACGATGTTGAATTCCTTCAGAGTGCGGCCGCCGTTTTCGCCGCGTTTGACGCGGGTCTCCTGCTCACTGTCAAAGAGGGCGAGCCAGACGGTCGCAGGGCCGCCGGCGGGAGGGGCGGCGGCGGGAATCATCACCCGATAGCCGGCCGCATCCTTCGCGATCGAGATCGCCAGCTTCGGCCCCGCGGCGGCCTTGCCGATCGCGGCCTCGACGTCGCCGCGCTCCGAACCGACGACGTCGGTGCGGCCATCGACCACCATCTGCGGCGTATAGACCATGTGCAGGCCGAGGGCGGTCGCGTAATCGTGCTGGCGCTGGGTTGCGAGCGGGCTGGCATAGGGATCCTTCCAGCCGATGTAATCCCAATAATCGACATGGAAGGCGAGGGCGACGATATCCGGCCGCTGCGCCAGCTCGCCCAGGAACGCATCGGCCGGCGGGCAGGAACTGCAGCCCTCGGAGGTGAAGAGCTCGACGACGACCGGCGCCGGACCCTGCGCGCGGCCGGCGGCGGCGAAGCCGGAAACGAGCGCGGCGGCCAGCAGCAGAAGGGTGATTTTCCCTGACATGGCGGCCACCCTACCGGTGCTTCCCGCTCACGCGCGAATCACTTCGCAGTGAAGCGGACCCGCTCTGTTCCCGTCGGAGCGCAAAAATGCCACGGGCGTGCCCCCTTCCTGACAGGCCGGTTCATGCCGGGTTCAGGTCGCCGCGGGTAGACTCGCCAACAGTTGGACGAGCACTCGGGAGGAATAGGACGATGTCAGCCAATTGGAACGCCCGACGGATGCTGCGCTGGACCACGCTTGCCGGGTTGCTGGCCGCGGCCGTCGCGCTCGGCGCGGCGCCGGCGGCAGCCCATGACAACGACTGGAACGGCGGCGATGGCGACTGGAACCACCGCCACCGGCATCACCACCAGGGCTACTACGACAACGGCTACGGCTATGGTTATGGCTACTATCGCGAACGGCCGCGCTACTACTATTACGAACCGGCGCCCACCTACTACTACCCGCCGCCGCCGGCCTATTACTACCCGCCGCCGCCGCCGCGCTACTACGAGCCCGAGCCGTCGTTCTCGTTCGGCCTGACCATTCCCATCCACTGACGAGACGAGGAGAGTCGGCCGACACCGAGTACAACGCCCTCACCCCAACCCTCATAGGCGCTAGGTTAAGGGGTAGACGCGAAGAATCGGAATGTGATTCAAGCTTGGGATGGAGATTCGCCCAGACATCTTGGATCACTGGCCGGAAGTGCGGTTGTGCCTGCCGGCGGGTTTTGACTTGGAAGCAA
>JBGPEQ010000623.1:0-2547 GCA_041482855.1 Dongiaceae bacterium
CTCATCGCCGTCAGCTACTACCACCTGCGCGTCGCCAAGGAAGGCATCGGCATCGACGAGATCGCCGCCGTGTTCGATTGACGGCGGCGCGGATCGTCGGCCAACCGGACTCCTGTCGGGCGAAACGATCTCCGTCCGCTGCTGCATCGTCGGCGGCGGTCCCGCCGGCATGATGCTGGGGCTGCTGCTGGCGCGCGCCGGGGTCGATGCGCTCGTGCTCGAGAAGCACGCCGACTTCCTGCGCGATTTCCGCGGCGACACCATCCATCCCTCCACCCTCGAGGTCATGCACGAGCTGGGCCTCCTGGATGATTTCCTCCGGCTGCCGCACCAGGAGGCGCGCCAGCTGAGCGCCAACTTCGGCGAGGTGGCGTTGCCGATCGCCGATTTCTCCCGCCTGCCGACGCGCTGCAAGTTCCTTGCGTTCATGCCGCAGTGGGATTTCCTGAAGTTCCTGGCCGAGCGCGCCGCCCGCTATCCGGCCTTCAAACTCCGCCTTCAGGCCGAAGCGACCGGCGTGATCGAGGAAGCCGGCCGCATCGTCGGCGTCGCCGCGCGCACGCCCGAGGGAGCGCTCGCGGTCCGCGCCGACCTCGTCATCGGCGCCGATGGCCGCCACTCCGTCCTGCGCCAGGCGGCCGGCCTGCGGGTCGAGGATTTCGGCGCCCCCATGGACGTGCTGTGGTTCGGACTGTCGCGCAGCGCCAGCGATCCGGCCGAGACCATGGGCCGCTTCGCCGTCGGCAACATCCTCGTCCTCATCAACCGCGGCGACTATTGGCAGTGCGGCTACGTGATCCCCAAGGATTCCGGCGCGCTGGTGCGCGAGCGCGGCCTCGCCGCCTTCCGCGATAGCGTGGCGCGGCTGGTGCCGTTCTTCGCCGATCGCGTCGCCGAGCTGCGGGACTGGGAGCAGGTGAAGCTGCTGACCGTGCGCGTCGACCGCCTGGCGCGCTGGCACCGACCGGGCCTGCTCTGCATCGGCGACGCCGCCCACGCCATGTCGCCGGTCGGCGGCGTCGGCATCAACCTTGCGATCCAGGACGCCGTCGCCGCCGCCAATATCCTGGCCGGACCGCTGCGCGCCGGCCGCCTGACATCGGCCCATCTGCAGGCCGTGCAGCGCCGGCGCGCGCTGCCGACGCGCCTCACCCAGCGCTTCCAGCTGTTCGTCCAGAACCGCATCATCACCCGGGTGCTCGGCCGCACCGAGGCGCTGGCGCCGCCGCTGCCGGCGCGCCTCTTGGCGCGCTGTCCGCTCCTGCGCCGGCTGCCGGCCCGCCTGATCGGCATCGGCATCCGGCCGGAGCATGTGCGCACGCCCGCGCTCGATTAACCTTAACGAGGAACACATTCCTGGTGCCGCGATATCGTCTAAAAATCGACGGATAATTGAGGCAACTTTACCTTTGATTAAGTCTTCCGCTCCTATCCTGCGGCCCATGAGGTCATGGGCGCATAAGGCCTCGCATGGGAGCAGACGGCGATGATCCCGCAGCTGGAATGGTCCGATCTAGGCAACGCGAAGTACATCTACTCGGTCTTCGGCTTCGACCAGGAGTGGTGCGACTTCCCCGCCAACTACATCTTCGCCCGCCGCGGCCGCAAGGGCTGGGAAGCGCTCTACATCGGCGAGACCGACAGCCTCCGGATGACCATCAACAAGCGGCACGAGGCCTGGGCCTATTGCCGCTGCCGCGGCGCCACCCACGTGCTCGTGCATTTCAACTTCGCGGGCCGCGCCGTGCGGCAGGTCGAAGAGCAGGCGCTGATCCTCGCCTACGGCCCGCCCGGCAACAACCCGGAGTCGAGCGGCTCCTACGTCCGGCTCCCCGACTTCCGCAAGAGCGCCTGAGACTCGGGCCGCAAGCCGAGACACGCCACGATAGAAGAAATCCCGTGTAGGGGCGACCGGTCGGTCGCCCGTCTCTCAGCCGCGCCGACTCCTGGGTGACCTGGTCCTCGGGGGTTAACCCGGGGATCACCCCTACCTGACGCTGTCGACGCGATGAAGCCCAATTCTCATGGCAGCGCTCGCGGCCGCATGTCATCTTCCTCCTCGCTCTCACCAAATGGGAAGGGAGCAAGCCGACATGTCAAAAACAAGCGAAAGCATTCGGCGCGGCGCGCGCGAGGCGCTGGCGTTCGCCCGTGGCGCGCGCGAAGGGTTCGTCGTCCATGTGCCGGAGAACGTGGACGTGAAGGCGATCCGCCGCCGGCTCGGTCTATCGCAGCGCCGGTTCGCCGACCGCTTCGGTTTCAAGCTCGATGCCGTGCAGAACTGGGAGCAAGGACGCCGGCGTCCAGAAGGCGCCGCGCGCGCCTTCTTGCGCGTCATCGAGCGCGAGCCGGAGGCGGTTGAACGGGCGTTGGCGCCGAAGCCGCGCAAGCGGCACATCTCGGTTCCAGCAAGGATGGAGTAAAGGCGCCGTGCGCTCTGACGATGTGCGAGTTCACTCCGACCCCGATTCTTTACTCACACCCACCACTCGGCGTTGCGGATCACTGCTACGGAATCAATCGACGCGTCCCAGTGAAGCAAGGACA
>JBGPEQ010000624.1:0-2546 GCA_041482855.1 Dongiaceae bacterium
CAGCTGCAGGACCGCAAGATCGCTGTCGGGATCGTCACCGACCAGATAGGCCGGGAACGATCGCCCGTCGGTGAGGGTGGCCTCGATCGCCGTCGCGCCATGCACGACATGGCTGTTGGTGAGCACGAAACCGTCGGGCGTGAAGATCACGCCGGACCCGGAGCCGGGCGGCAGTTCGCTCGCCGTCTCCGCATTGGTTTGGCCGCGCTGCCGCACCTGCAGGTGGACGACGGCCGGCGCAACGCGATCGACCGCTGCTGCAACCGCTTGCGAATAGGCATCGAGCAGCTGGGCGTCGTTTTGCCCGGTGTCGACTGCCGCGCGCGCCGCGGGCCCATCAGCGATGGGCTTGAACCCGTCTAACATGCCTTTGCGTCCTTGCTCGAAGTGACTCGCTGCACTGAATCTTGGCAGTGCTCGAGCCGGCTTCAAGTCGTGCGCTTCTCCAGCACGCGCAGCAGCTCCTCGATCTTCTCGACCTGCTCGTCCGCCTTGCCGCCGCGGATGGCGTCGTGGACGCAATGCGCGACATGGTCCTTGAGCACTTCGTCCTCCACCTTCTTGAGGGCGGCACGCACGGCCTGCAGCTGGGTCAGGATGTCGATGCAGTAGCGCTCCTCATCGATCATCCGCTCGATGCCGCGCACCTGGCCCTCAATGCGGCGCAGGCGCGAGCGGCAGGAAGTCTGTGTCTTCGGCTTCATGACCTTGACACTATACCCCCGTAGGGTATATATGGCAAGTGCATATTTCGTGCGGCATTGCCGCAACGGCGTGAGAGTCCGCAGTGAATGACCTGATTGAAACGGCCGGCAAAACGCAGCCTGCGTCCCCTGCGATCGATCCCGTGTGCGGCATGACCGTCGATCCAGCCGCGACGGCGCATCGTGCCGAGCATGAAGGCCGTCCCTGGTTCTTCTGTTCGGCCGGCTGTCGGGCGAAGTTCAGGGCTGACCCCGCGCGCTTTACCGGTCAGCCTGCGCGCAAGGGCGCGCCGCCACGCGAGACCGCCGTCGAATCCGGAACCGTCTACACCTGCCCGATGCATCCGGACCTGCGGCAACATGGCCCAGGGGCCTGTCCCGATTGCGGCATGGCGCTGGAGCCTGTGGGCGCGCCCGCGACGACGCGCGTCGAATACACCTGTCCCATGCATCCGCAGGTCGTGCAGGACCATCCCGGCAATTGCCCGATCTGCGGGATGGCGCTCGAACTGCGCACGGTGACGATCGAGCCGGCGGCGAACCCTGAACTCGCGGACATGACGCGGCGCTTCTGGATCGGCGGCGTGTTGACTCTGCCGGTGCTCGTGCTCGCCATGGGTCCGCACCTCGTCGGCTTTCCGTCGCACGAGGCGATCGCGCCGCGCCTGTCGGCCTGGGTCCAGCTGGCGCTCTCGGCGCCCGTGGTGTTGTGGGCCGGCTGGCCGTTCTTCGAGCGCGGCTGGCGGTCGATCGTGACGTGGCGTCTCAACATGTTCACACTGATCGCCCTCGGCACCGGCGCGGCATTTCTCTACAGCACCGTCGCGACAGTGGCGCCCGAATTGTTTCCGCCGTCGTTGCGCGGACCGATGGGAGATGTCGGGCTCTATTTCGAGGCCGCCGCGGTCATCACCGTGCTGGTGCTGCTGGGGCAGGTGCTGGAGCTCCGGGCGCGCGAGCGCACCAGCGGCGCGTTGCGCGCGCTCCTCAAGCTGGCGCCGAAGACGGCTCGCCGGCTGGTCGCCGGCGGCGATGACGAGGAGGTACCCATCGAGCAGATCCAGGTCGGTGACCGCCTGCGCGTGCGTCCGGGCGAGAAGCTGCCGGTGGACGGAATCGTGCTGGAGGGCCGCAGCGCCGTCGACGAGTCGATGGTGACCGGCGAATCCCTGCCGGTCGAAAAGAATCCCGGCGACAAGGTGATCGGCGGCACGCTGAACGGCAGCGGCAGCATTGTCATCCAGGCCGAGAAGGTCGGCGCCGAGACGCTGCTGTCGCAGATCGCCCAGATGGTCGCGGAGGCGCAGCGCAGCCGGGCGCCCATCCAACGTCTGGCCGATACTGTCTCGGCCTGGTTCGTACCGGCGGTCGTCGCCATCGCCGTCGTCGCCTTCATCGCCTGGCTGTTCTTCGGGCCACCGCCGGCGTTTGCCTTCGCCCTTATCGCGGCGGTCAGCGTTCTCATAATCGCCTGTCCCTGCGCCCTCGGCCTGGCGACGCCGATGTCGATCATGGTCGGCGTCGGCCGTGGCGCCCAGGCTGGCGTGCTCATCAAGAGCGCGGAAGCGCTCGAGCGCATGGAGAAGGTCGATACGCTCGTCGTCGACAAGACCGGCACGCTGACCGAAGGCAAGCCGCGAGTCACCGCGGTCTTGCCGCGGCCCGGATTCGACGAGGCCGCGGTGGTCCGGTTCGCGGCCAGCCTCGAGCGGTCGAGCGAGCATCCGCTGGCGGCTGCGATCATCGCCGAGGCGCAGGCCCGTGGCGCGAGCTTGGCCGACGCAAGCGATTTCCACGCTGAGACCGGCATGGGAGTCGTCGGGAGGATCGACGGCCGTCGCG
>JBGPEQ010000625.1:0-2546 GCA_041482855.1 Dongiaceae bacterium
CCGGCGATTTTTCCTCTACGTCGCCGCGGCCGTCCCGGTCGCGGCCGTGATTTTTGCCGTCGCCACGGCCATCGGATCGGCCCCGTCGCCCAAGGTCGGGTTCGACATGAAGGTCAAGATCGCCGATCAGGACATGAGGGCGAGCGGGACGATCTATCTGGAGAGTGACGGGTTCAGCTTTGACGGCGGCCGTCTCAGCTTTTCCGGTACCGTCAGCGGCGACGACGTCACGATCAAGGGCAAAGCCACCACCGAGGACCTGACGCTGACGCGAGATTTCGGCGCCTCCGGACATCTCAGCGATGGCCGGATGAGCGCCACCCTGAACGGCGACGGCGGCCGCCGCATGGGCACGCTGAAGCTAGAATTGATCAATGAATAAGGCCAGTTAGAGGGCTATCCCCGGCGCCTGCGCGGCGGCCCGGGCGGGCGGGCGTGCCGTTGACACCTGGGTGTCATCTACTTATTGTGCACCTGCGAAATGGGGCGGACGCGCGGCTTGAGGGCGCGTTGAGCGTTTATTTGCGCTTGCGGCAAACAGCCCCGGGAGGACAGCAGGTCGAGTTCCGCCATGAAGGTATTGGTCGCGGTCAAACGCGTCATCGACGCCAACGTCAAGGTCCGGGTCAAAGCGGATGGCACGGGCGTCGAAACGGCCAACGTCAAGATGGCCATGAATCCGTTCTGTGAGATCGCCGTCGAGGAGGCCATCCGGCTGAAGGAGGCCGGCAAGGCCACGGAGATCGTGGCCGTCTCCTGCGGCGCGCAATCCAGCCAGGAGACCATCCGCACCGCCCTCGCCATGGGTGCCGACCGCGGCATCCACGTGCTGACGGACGTCGAGCTGCAGCCGCTGGCGGTGGCGAAGCTCTTGAAGGCGGTCGTCGCCAAGGAGCAGCCGGGCCTGGTCATCTTGGGCAAGCAGGCGATCGACGACGATTGCAACCAGACCGGTCAGATGCTGGCCGGCCTGCTCGGCTGGCCGCAGGCGACCTTCGCCTCGAAGCTGGCGGTCGAGGACGACGGCTTCACGGTGACCCGCGAGGTCGATGCCGGCCTCGAGGTCATCAAGCTGAAGGCGCCGGCCCTCATCACCACCGACCTCCGGCTCAACGAGCCGCGCTATGCCTCGCTCCCCAACATCATGAAGGCGAAGAAGAAGCCGATCGAGGCGCTGACGCCCGAAGCGCTCGGCGTCGACGTGGCGCCGCGGGTCAAGACGCTGAAGGTGGTCGAGCCGGCCAAGCGCAAGTCCGGCGTCATGGTGAAGAGCGTCAGCGAGCTGGTCGATAAGCTCCGCAACGAGGCGAAGGTGATCTGATGGCGATCCTGCTGCTGGCCGAGCACGACAACGCGTCGATCAAGCCGGCCACGCTCAACGCCGTCACCGCCGCCGCCAAGATCGGGGGCGATGTCCATCTACTCGTCGCCGGCCAGAATGCGAAAACGGCGGCGGACGCGGGTTCCAAGATTCCCGGCATCGCCAAGGTGCTGCTGTGCGATGACGCGGCCTATGCCAACGGGCTGGCCGAGAATATCGCCGCGCTGCTGCTGAAGCTGGCGCCGGCCTACTCGCACGTGCTGGCGGCGACGACGGCGATCAGCAAGAGCGCCATGCCGCGCGCGGCGGCGCTGCTGGACGTGGCGCAGATCTCCGACATCATCGGCGTCGAGTCGCCGGACACCTTCGTGCGGCTGACCTATGCCGGCAACGCCGTCACGACGGTGCAGTCGAGCGACAAGATCAAGGTCATCACCGTGCGGTCGACCGGCTTCGACGCGGCGGCGGCCACCGGCGGCAGCGCGCCGATCGAAACCATCGCCGGCGCGGGCGATTCCGGCTTGAGCGTGTTCCTGCGGCAGGATGTCCATCGCTCGGAACGGCCGGAGCTGGCGTCGGCGCGCATCGTCATTTCCGGCGGGCGCGGCATGCAGAGCGGCGACAACTTCAAGCTCCTGGAGCGGGTTGCCGACAAGCTGGGGGCGGCCGTCGGCGCCAGCCGCGCGGCGGTCGATGCCGGCTTCGTGCCGAACGACTACCAGGTCGGCCAGACCGGCAAGATCATCGCGCCGGACCTCTATGTCGCCGTCGGCATCTCCGGTGCCATCCAGCATCTCGCCGGCATGAAGGACTCCAAGGTGATCGTCGCCATCAACAAGGATGAAGAGGCGCCGATTTTCCAGGTTGCCGACTACGGCCTGGTCGCGGACCTCTATCAGGCACTGCCCGAGCTCGACGCCGAATTGGCAAAGATCAAGCGATGAATATCGGCTACTATTGAATTTGGATTGAAACGATGGCGCATAGCATCAAGAATGTCGGAGTGATTGGCGCGGGGCAGATGGGCAACGGCATAGCTCATGTCTGCGCGCTCGCGGGCATTCCCGTGCTGCTCAACGATGTCTCGCCCGCGCGCGTCAAGGAGGCGATTGCGACCATCAACGGAAACTTGGCGCGCCAGGTCAGCCGCAAGCGCATTACCGACGATGAACGTCAGACCGCGCTCAAGAATATTTCGCCGGCCGATACTTTCTCGGCGCTCGCC
>JBGPEQ010000626.1:0-2545 GCA_041482855.1 Dongiaceae bacterium
ACCCTGGCTGTGGACGTAGCGCGTCAGCGTAAGCGGGAGACCCGGATCGGCAGCATGCGTCCTTCGACGGGCTCAGGATGAGGGCTATTCTTCATGCCACCAAGATTCCCCTCATCCTGAGCCTGTCGAAGGACGCGGAGTGGTTCTGCAACGAGTGGACCGAGCGGACCTAGACCTCAGCCATCCCGCTTCGGCGCCGAAATGACCTCATACTCCGCATCGATCACCTGGACGCGCGCGCCCGGATAGCCATCGCCGCGCCGCGCCGCCCGCCGCGCCAGAATCCGCTGCGCGAGCACCGCGACCAGCGCGATCGGCGCGATGATCAGGATCAGGCTGGTCGCCACGATGGCGATGGCCAGGACGATGGCGATGGCAACGGCGCCGAGCAGGGCGAGTTGCCACCAGGCCGGCCGCCACAGCCGCAACCGCATCGCGTCGAACTGATTCATCCTGGGCATCCCTGGAATTCCCTGGGTCGATCCACCTGAGACAGCATGCCGCCGCCCCGATCACATATTGGGTCGGAGGCCACGGTTTGGTAGGGAGCCTCGCGCGGCGGATCCTTGATTCCTTTCACGGATTTCCACCGGCCCCAGGGCGGCGCAAATCAGCAATGCGGCCATGCCGTAGCAAACACGCACGCACCGCACCATATAGCTGTCGCCGGGAGATCGGACCTGGGATCCCCGAGCAGTTGGCCGTCAGTGCGCTCGGCGCGCAGCGGCACAGGGCGTTGATCGAACATGGAATGCGCTACCTGACGACGGGCGATCCCGCGCTCGGCCGCCGCTAGCGATGTGCGTTCATAGCTGTCCGGGCGCGCGCCGCCCGGCCGGCGTGCGGGCCTGCGTGCCCGCCGCCGCCAACCAAGAGGACTGAGACCATGCCGAAGCTTCCCGCTCTGCCCGCCCCGCCCGCCGTCGCCCGCGCGGCCGGCCGCCCTCGCCGGAAGTAGCCGGCCATGCACGCCCTCCATCTGGAAACGGCCGGCGGCCCGACGATCGTCCTGCGCGGCGACAGCCTCGCTCATCTGCGCCTGCTCGCCACCGACCTGCTGCGCTACAAGCGCTACGTCTCGGCCAAGCTCTACGGTCCCGACGAGCGGCTGGTCGAGAGCATCGCGTGTTGATCGATTATTGGCTCTACCACGGCGCCCATCCGATCTATTGCGTGCGGGCGCCGGTCGACGCCACCGATGGGCAAGTCCGCGCCGAGGCGCTGCGGCAGCATGCGCTCATGCCATTCCGCGACCTCGACCACGCGACGCCCGAATTCCCCGCCCTGCTGCGCGCGGCGAGCGTGCACAAGAACTAGAGTTTAGCGCGGCGTCGTACCAGCCGTGCTCGAATGTCGACCATCAAGGCGGCTTTCTTCCGACTCGGTTCTCCCGATGGCGGCCATCTGCCCGGTCGTGATAGCCTGAAAACGCACGGGCCTTTCCGCGCGGCCTCTGTTCGGGTGACGTCTTCAAGGGACCCTGCACGCCGATGAACAAGCCTGCCCCCATCGTCCAGCGGCGTCTCGCGGCCATCTTCAGCGCCGATGTGGCCGGCTACACCCGCCTGATGAACGTCGACGAGGCCGGCACGCTGCGCCTGCTCGGCTCCCATCGGGATGTCACGGATCGCCTCATCGCGCAGCATGGTGGCCGCATCGCCAACACCGCCGGCGACAGTATCCTGGCCGAGTTCCCGAGCGCCGTCGATGCGCTCCAATGCGCGCTCGGCATCCAGGAGAGAATCGGCGCGGTGAACGACGAGGTGCCGGAAGCGCGCCGCGTCAGCTTTCGCATCGGCGTGCATGTCGGCGAGGCGATGGTCAGGAGCGGCGACCTCTTCGGCGATGCCGTGAACGTCGCCGCCCGCATGCAGGGCCTGGCGCCGCCGGGATCGGTGTGTCTGTCGGGCGCGGCCTATGAATATGTGCGCACGGCGCTGCCGCTGGACTTCGAGGACATCGGCGCGCAGCGCGTCAAGAATCTCGAGGCGCCGATCCGCGCCTACCTGGCGCGTCCGTCCGACCAGCCGCTGTCACGGGCCCTGCCGCCGGTCCATCGCCGCGTCGAAGCGCACCTGGCGCGGCGCTTCCACGCGCTCTGCCATGCTGCGTTGACGGAAGTGACGGGCGCGGAGGATCTGGAGCCCGTGGAGTTTGCCGCCATCGCATCGGTTCATGATGCCCCCGGGATCGACCAGGGCCAGTTGGCCGAGCGGATAGGGATCGATCTTGCAACGGCCCGGCGGATTGTTAAGCGCCTCGAGCGTCGGGGGTTCGTCGCGCGGTCGTCGAAGGCGGGCGGCGGACGCTCTCAAGTGCTTGGCCTTACGCCGGCGGGCGCCGAAATTCTTCAGCGGCTGCGCCCGGCCATCCGCGCCGCCCTGGACAGGGTCATGGCCCCGCTTTCGGACCGGGAACGCGAGACGCTCATCGATCTTCTGGCGCGGGTCATCAAGGCCGGAGACGTCAAGGCCGACAGCGGCAGCGACTGACAGCGCCCCTGCTTGACGAAGACCATCTCATCCTCTCGACCATCCATTCGGCC
>JBGPEQ010000627.1:0-2535 GCA_041482855.1 Dongiaceae bacterium
AGCAGAGCGGCGGCGGCGCCATGGTGCACATCTCCTCGGTCCAGTGCCTGCGCGGCGACGACAAGCCGCAGGACGCCTATCAAGCCGCCAAGGCCGGCATGCTCGCGCTCTCGAAATCGATCGCCATCCAGTTCGCGCGCGACGGCATCCGCTCCAACTGCATCCTGCCCGGCCCCGTCGACTCGCCGATGCAGGACCGCTGGCGCGACAACCCGGCCCAGAAGAAGGCCGTCGCCGAGGCCATCCCCCTCGGCCGCATCGGCGCCCCCCAGGACATCGCCAACGCCTGCCTGTTCCTGCTCTCCGACAAGGCCTCCTACATCACCGGCACCGAACTCATCGTCGACGGCGGCCTGATGGCCAGGCCGTAAGGACATCAAACCGCAGATAAACGCCGATGAGGCGCAGATGAACGCAGATGGTTTTGTGTTCTCCTGAATCAAACCTATCTGCGTTCATCCCTTCTTATCTGCGTGCATCTGCGGTCAACTGACTTCGGCTGCCGTTGCGCGACGCTGGTCGCCCAAATAGATTGGCGCCAACGAACCAGTCGGGGAGGAAATCCGCATGCCCGCCGCCACCCAGAAGACCATCTCGCCCATCGACGGCAGCGTCTATGTCGAGCGCAAGCTGGCGACGCGGCAGGAGATCGCGAAGGCGGTGGAGCATGCGCGCAAGGCGCAACCCGGCTGGAAGCATGTGTCGGTGGGAGAGCGCGGCAGGATCATCGGCAAGGCCGTCGACTACTTCGTCGCCAACAAGGACAAGATCGCGGAGGAGCTGACCCACCAAATCGGCCGGCCCCTCTCGCAGACGCCCGGCGAGGTCCGCGGCTTCGAGGAGCGCGCCCGCTACATGATCGAGGTGGCGCCCGACGCCCTCGCCGACGTCGACGCCGGTCCGCGCGCCGGCTTCACCCGCTTCGTCCGGCGCGAGCCGCTCGGCGTGGTCTTCATCGTGGCGCCCTGGAACTACCCCTATCTCACCTCGGTCAACGGCGTGGTGCCCGCGCTCATGGCCGGCAACGCCGTCATCCTCAAGCACTCCGCGCAGACCCCCCTCTGCGCCGAGCGCTTCGCCGCCGCCTTCAAGGCCGCCGGCCTGCCCAAGGGCCTGTTCCAGCACCTGCACATGTCCCATGACGACACGCTCAGGCTGATCGGCACCGACGGCATCGACTACGTGAACTTCACCGGCAGCGTGCCGGCCGGCCACGCCGTCGTGCAGGCGGCCGCCGAGCGCTTCATCGGCCTCGGCCTCGAGCTCGGCGGCTGCGATCCCGCCTACGTGCGCGCCGACGCCAACCTGCCGCACGCCATCGAGAACCTGGTCGACGGCGCCATGTTCAATTCCGGCCAATCCTGCTGCGGCATCCAGCGCATCTATGTGCACCAGGACCTCTACCAGAAGTTCCTCGACGGCTTCGTCGACCTCACCAACCAGTACCGCCTCGGCAATCCGCTCGACAGCAACACCAACCTCGGCCCCGTCGTGCGCGCCAAGGCCGCCGATGAAATCCGCGGCGCCGTTGCAAAGGCCACCCGCCAGGGCGCCAAGCCGCTCATCGATCCCAAGCGCTTCGCCGCCGACAAGAAGGGCACCGCCTACGTCGCGCCCCAGGTCTTCAAGGTCGAGAGCAACGCCAACTCGGTGATGCAGGAAGAATGCTTCGGCCCGGTCGTCGGCATCATGAAGGTGAAGAGCGACGGCGACGCCGTCCGCCACATGAACGACAGCGAGTTCGGCCTCACCGCCGCCATCTGGACCTCGGACGAGAAGGCCGCCCTCGACATCGGCAACCGCATCGACACCGGCACCTGGTTCATGAACCGCTGCGACTATCTCGATCCCGCCCTCGGCTGGGTCGGCGTCAAGGACTCCGGCCGCGGCTGCACCCTCGGCCGCGTCGGCTACGAGTTCCTCACGCGGCCGAAATCATTCCACCTGCGCACGGTGATTTAGGACTGCGACTCACGTCATGCTTCCCTTCGCTGTCATTCCCGCGAAAGTGGGAATCCAGGGCAACCGCTCCGTCGCTTCCCCTGGACCCCCGCTTTCGCGGGGGTGACAATAGAGGGGAATTGGAAAACGAAACATCGAACCTGGAAGCAATCATGACCACCGACGCCCCCGCCCTCCGCGGCAACTGGAACTACCCGACCAAGGTGCGCTTCGGCGTGGGCCGCATCGCCGAGCTGCCCGCCGCCTGCCAGGAGCTCGGCATCAAGCGGCCGCTGATCGTCACCGATCCCGGCCTTGCCGGCTTGCCCATGATCAAGGATGCGCGCGCAGCGCTCAAGGCCGCCGGCCTCGGCGCCGCCGTCTTCAGCGACATCAAGGGCAACCCGATCGGCAAGAACGTGGAGGACGGTCTCGCCGCCTACCGCGCCGGCACGCATGACGGCGTCGTCGCCTTCGGCGGCGGCAGCGCGCTCGACGCCGGCAAGGCCATCGCACTCATGACCGGCCAGAAGCGGCCGATCTGGGATTTCGAGGACGTCGGCGACAACTGGGCGCGCGTCGATCCCGCGGGTG
>JBGPEQ010000628.1:0-2528 GCA_041482855.1 Dongiaceae bacterium
GAGGCCGGCAAGCTCGGCAAGCTGCAGATCGTCAATGGCAGCGAAGTGCTGCTGGGACCGCCGTTCATCTACAACAAGGACAACATCGGCGGCTTCGACTTCTGAACGCACGCCGGCGCCGATCTGTGGGGCGGCCGCCCGGGCCGCCCCCTTTCGCTTCATCTCTGGACCACCATGAACAGCCGCCGGAAGGGCAGCAGCGTGCGGCCATCCGGCTGCTTCGGATAGGCCGCGGCAATGCGGGTGGCGTAAGCGGCTAAGAAGGCGCCGCGATCCGGTTCGTTGAGCGCATCGAGATAGGGGCGCAGGCCCGTGCCCTTCGTCCACTCCACGACGGGATTGTCGCCCTCGAGGACGTGGAGATATTCGGTCTCCCAGATGTCGATCTGCCGCGCGATGGGCGCGAGGATGCGGTAGTAGTCGGCGGGCGAGCCGACCGGGCGGATCGAGCGGATATTGCGGAGTTGGACACGCCACGGCCCCTCCTCCGCGATCTCGCGCATCGCCGTGTGCGATGGTTCTTCGTGATTATGCGGCATCTGCGCGGCGAGCACGCCCTCCGGCGCCAGCTGCGCCAGGAGACGCGGGAACAGCCGGGCGTGATCGTCCAGCCACTGCAACGTCGAATTGGTGAACAGCACATCGGTCGGCTCCGGCGGCGCCCATTGCTCGATGCCGGCCTGAAAGAATGTCAAGCTCGGCACCTCCTGGCGCGCCTTGACCAGCATCTCCGCCGACGAATCCACGCCGACGACCTGCGCGCCCGGCCAACGCTCGGCCAACAGCCGCGTGATGTTGCCGGGACCGCAGCCGAGATCGTAGACGATGCGCGGACCGTCATGCGGGATCTGCGCGAGCAGGTCGATTGCCGGGCGCAGCCGATGATCGGCGAATTTCAAATACTGGTGGGGATCCCAGGTCGGCATGTCGTCCTCAGGCCTCCGGCGGCCACAGCCAGGCGGCGCCGCGCACGCCGCTGGAGTCGCCATGCTTGGCCTTGCGCAGCTGAGTATCGACGCGGTCGGAGAAGACCCAGCGGTCCCAGATCGCCGGCACGTTGGTGTAAAGCCGATCGAGATTCGACAGGCCGCCGCCGAGCACGATGACGTCGGGATCGAGGATGTTGATGACATGGGCAAGACCGCGGGCGAGGCGGTCCTCGTAGCGGCGGAGCGTCGCCTCGGCCGCGACGTCGCCCTGAGCGGCCAGGCCGGCGATCTGCTTCGCCGTGATGTCGCGGCCCGTCGTCTCCCGATGATCGCGTGCCAGGCCGGGGCCCGAGAGAATCGTTTCGATGCAGCCATGGAGGCGGCAGTAGCAGGTCGGCCCGGGCCGCTCGTCGTCGCGCATCCACGGCAGCTGGTTATGCCCCCATTCGCCGGCGATGGCGTTGCGGCCGGTGAGCGGCCGTCCATTGACGACGATCCCCGCGCCGACGCCAGTACCGAGGATGGCAGCGAACACGACCTCCGCCGCGGCGGCCGCACCGTCCGCCGCCTCCGACACGGCGAGGCAGTTGGCGTCGTTCTGCAACCGCACGGGACGGCCAAAGGCGCGCGCGAGATCGCGATCCAACGGGCGACCGATCAGCCAGGTGGAGTTGGCGTTCTTGATCAAGCCGGTGGCCGGCGAGATGGCGCCGGGAATGCCGACGCCAATGGTGCCGGTGGCGCCGACCGCCTGCTCGAGTTCGGCAAAGAGCGCGGCGACGGCGGCGATCTGTCCGTCGTAGTCGCCGGCGGGCGTGGCAGTGCGCTTGCGATACAGTTCGCGCCCGTCGGCGGCGAGCGCGATGACCTCCAGCTTGGTGCCGCCGAGGTCGACGCCGATGCGGATCGAAGTCGCCATCGCTTCCCCTGCGTCCGTCGCAACGCAACGACCGAAGATTCACCACAAAGGCGCGCAGAACACAAAGGTGACAGTTAGCCGGCGGTTCAATAGATTCGCCGATCTTCATATCGTGGGGGGAAGCCATGAATCCGTTGGGCGTGCATGCACTCGTGTTTGCCGGCAGCTGGGGCAAGAAGGACCGCGAGCGGGCGGTCGCCGGCGCCGCCAGGCTCGGCTACGACCTGATCGAAATTCCGCTGCTCGATCCCAAGGCGGTCGATGCCGCCGCGACAGTGAAGCTCCTCGAACAGCACGGCATCAAGGGCGCGACCTCGCTCGGTCTCAACTTCAAGGCCGACATTTCCAGCGCCGACGCCGCCATCGCCAAGCGCGGCGAGGCGCTGCTGAACCGCGCGCTGGCGGTAACGCGCGACATCGGCGCCACCTACATGGGCGGCGTCATCTATTCGGCACTCGGCAAGTATCCGGGGCCGGCCACCGCCAAGGGGCGGCGGAACTGCGTGGCAGCGTTGCGGCGGCTCGCCAAGACGGCGAAGCAATCCGGCATTACCCTCGGGCTCGAAGCCGTCAACCGCTATGAAAGCAACCTGATCAATACCGGCGACCAGGCCTGCACGATCATCGCCGCCACCGGGGCCGACAACATCGTCGTCCATTTCGACACCTATCACATGAAC
>JBGPEQ010000629.1:0-2527 GCA_041482855.1 Dongiaceae bacterium
CGTCGACTTCGCTGACGAAGACCTCGCCGCCGCCGACCGCAGCGCTGGCAAACGGGATCTGCGCCGTGATGCAATTCTTCATGATCGCGCCGTTCATGATCGTAGGATCGCGGCCTGCCTGCTGCAGGATCCAGCCGATCATGCCCGTCGTCGTGGATTTGCCGCTGGTCCCGCCGACAGCGATGCTCTGCGGCGCGGCGTTGAAGAGCTGGGCGAGCAATTCCGCGCGCCGCATCACGGGCACGCCGAGCCGCCGCGCGGCCTGCACGTCCGGCACCGTCTCTTCGACGGCGGCCGATGTCACCAGAATCTGCTCGGCCCGCGTAACGCCGTTGCCGTCCTGGGCATGCAGATCAATCCCGTGCTTGCGCAGGAACTCGAACTTCGGGCCCAGCCGCCCCTGGTCCAGGGACCGGTCGGATCCTTCGACGGCATAGCCCTTTGCGCGCAGGATCAGGGCCAGCGGCAACATTCCGCTGCCGCCAATTCCGCAGAAGAAATAGGGCCGCCCTTGATTCGGAATCGAAGTCATGCGCACTGATCGCACAGCCTGGCGCGGCGGTAAATGGGAGGAAACGCAGGATGCGCAGAGTCAGGGTGGGGATCGTCGCGCCGGGGTCGCGCCTGGAGCAGTCGACGGCCCAGCGCGTGACGGAGCTTGCGGCCGAGCGCCATCCCGAGGTCGAGCTCACCTTCCATCCGCAATGCCAGATGTCGTCGGGTCATTTCGCCGGCGTCGACGCGGCGCGCATCGCGGCCTTCGTGGAAATCGCCAACGATGCGTCATTCGACGCGGTGTGGTTTGGCCGCGGCGGCTACGGCGCCTGTCGGGTAGCCGAAGCGGCGCTGCCGAAATTGAACGGTGCGGCGCGCCGAAAGACCTATCTCGGCTACAGCGATGCGGGGGTTCTGCTCGCCGGCCTCTATGCACAGGGCTTTCACGGCGTCGCGCACGGCCCGATGCCCGCCGACATCACCCGCGAGGGCGGCGACGAGGCGGTCGCAAGGGCGCTTGCCTATCTCAGCCGTCGCGCGGCCGATACGCTGGAGCCGTCCATCGCACCAGGCCGCAAGGCCGTTGCATTCAACATGATCATTTTAAGCCAATTGATCGGCACGTCGCTTCAGCCGGATCTGACGGAACACGTGCTGATGCTCGAGGAAGTCTCGGAGTACATGTACCGCATCGACCGCACGCTCTTTCACATCACGAACAACCCGGCGATCCGGCGCGTCGCCGGCATCAGGCTCGGCCGCTGCAGCGCGATCCCGCCGAACGAGCCCGACTTCGGCCAAACGGAAGTCGAGATCGTCCAGCATTGGACCAGGTTGTCCGGCATTCCCTATCTCGGCCGCGCCGACATCGGCCACGACGCCGCCAACAAGATCGTGCCGTTCGGCGAGCCACCGCAAACCGTCTGAGGCAAGCAGTGCGACGAGCCCTCCTCCGCTGCGTGCGCACAGGGCAATCGCACATAGACTCTCACCGTCTCCTGGCGCGTCGTTTCTGCCCGAAGTCGGGTATGTTCACGCGGAGACGCGGAGACGCGGAGGCGTAGGGGCGACCGGAAGGTCGCCCGTGCCGCGAATGAAACGGATCGATACAACAATTCGCGGTGCGGCAGAGAGACGGGCGACCTTCCGGTCGCCCCTACAAGAGTCTCGAATCTCCGCGGCTCCGCGCGCAAATATCCGGCACTAGGCCTTGCTCCCATGCAGGCCGAGCCCTTGGAGGTAGATGAGCACGGCGGCCTCCAGCAGGTCTTCGGGCGCCATCGGCAGGCGGCGGCGGCCGGCGTCGCCGCGGGCGAACAGCGAGGCGATGCCGTGGGACAGCGACCAGATATGCAGGCTCATCATGAGGGCCGGCGGCCGGCTCTCCTTCGGCAGCAGGGCGGCGACGGCCTCCGACGCCCGCCGCAGCACCGCGAAGGCGCGCTCGCCCGCCTGCTGCAGTTCGGGATCGGCGTCGGGCGCCAGCCCGCCCTCGAACATCGCCGAGTAGTAGGAGGCGTCCGACCGTGCGAAGCCGAGATAGGCGCGGCCGACGTTCTGGTAGGCCGTGAACGGATCGGGCCGGCCGTCATTCCAGGCGCGCGCCAGCTCGGCCTCGAAGCGCTCGAAGCCGCGCCGCGCCACGTCGGCCATGAGGGCATCGCGATCGCGGAAATGCCGGTAGGGCGCCGCCGAGCTGACTCCGGCCCAGCGCGCCGCATCGGCAAAGGTGAAACCGGCCGGCCCCTTCTGCGCGATCAGCTCCAGCGCGGCGCGGATCAGCGCCTCGCGCAGGTTGCCGTGGTGATAGCCGCGCTCGCGCCCGTGCTTGGACCAGCTCATGTGAGATGCTTTTACATGATAACCGCGCCGGGCGCAGCGCCATGGTTCACCCCAGCCGGCCGCGTTATTGTCGGTTAACAAGAGGGAGACGCGCCGTGGCACGGAAACTGATCGACATCTCCTGCGCGTTCCAGGGCGGCATCAAATCCGATCCGCCCGGGTTGACGCCCGAGATCACCTACCAGACGCA
>JBGPEQ010000630.1:0-2527 GCA_041482855.1 Dongiaceae bacterium
GGGCCTGATGCCCAAGTTCGGGCGCGACCGAGTGCTGGACACGCCGATCTCCGAAAGCGCCTTCGTCGGCGCCGCCGTCGGCGCCGCGGCGACCGGCCTCAGGCCTGTCGCGGAGCTGATGTTCGTCGACTTCTTCGGCGTCTGCTTCGACCAGATTTACAACCAAGCCGCCAAGTTCAAGTACATGTTCGGCGGCAAGGCGGTGACGCCGCTGGTGATCCGGACCATGTACGGCGCCGGCTTCCGCGCGGCGTCGCAGCACAGCCAGTGCCTCTATCCGATCTTCACGCACATTCCGGGGTTGAAGGTGGTGCTGCCGAGCAACGCCTACGAGGCGAAGGGGCTGCTGACCCAGGCCATTCGCGACGACGA
Organism: Dongiaceae bacterium; assembly: GCA_041482855.1. Lineage (GTDB taxonomy): Bacteria > Pseudomonadota > Alphaproteobacteria > Dongiales > Dongiaceae > JBGPEQ01. The sequence continues at coordinate 373 of JBGPEQ010000630.1, forward strand.
TCCCGTGATCTTCTTCGAGCACAAGGCGATGTATGACGAGACCGCCGAGGTGCCCGACGATCCCTATACGATCCCGTTCGGCGAGGCCAACGTGACGCGCGAAGGCGACGACGTCACCATCATCACCATGGGACGCATGGTGAATTTCTGCAATCAGGTCGCCGACAGCCTGAAGAAGGACAAGATCGGCTGCACGGTGGTGGACCTGCGCACGACCTCGCCGCTGGATACCGAGACCGTGCTCGAGACGGCGTCGGAGACCGGACGCGTGGTGGTGGTCGATGAAGCCCATCCGCGCTGCAACATGGCGACGGACATCTCGGCACTCATCTGCCAGGAGGCATTCGGCGACCTGAAGGCGCCCATCAAGATGGTGACGGGTTACCATTGCCCGGTGCCGTTCTCGCCGGCGCTCGAAGACATGTACATCCCGGGGCCGCCGAAGATCGAGGCCGCGGTGCGCGCGGTCATGGGGCACGGCTGATGGCGGGCGCGATCCAGCCCATCGTCATGCCGAAATGGGGCCTGGCGATGGAGGAGGGGGTGGTCACCGCCTGGAACGTCGCCGAGGGCGCCACCATCGCCAAGGGCCAGGAGATCGCGGACATCGAGACCTCGAAGATCGCCAATGTCTTCGAGAGCCCGGTATCGGGCCCGCTGCGCCGGCTGGTGGCGCAGACCGGCGAGACGCTGCCGGTCGGCGCTCTGCTGGCGGTCGTCGCGGACAAGAGCGTCGGCGATGCGCAACTCGACGCCTACATCGCCAAATTCAACGAATCCTTGAAAGAGGCGATCGCCGCCAAGGCGAGCGAGAAGAAGCCGGAGCCCGAGACGGTCGAGATCGCCGGCGGGCGCAAAATGCGCTTCCTGAAGCTCGGCAGCGCCGACGGCCCACCGATCGTGTTCGTGCATGGCTTCGGCGGCGACCTCAACAACTGGCTGTTCAACCAGGAGGCGCTGGCCGAGCACCACACCGCCTACGCCATCGACCTGCCGGGACATGGCGGCTCCAGCAAGGACGTCGGCGCCGGCGATCTCGCGAGCATGACCGCGGCCTTGGCGGCGTGGCTGGATGCCCTCAAGATCGCGCGCGCCCATCTCGTCGGCCACAGCATGGGCGGCGGCGTGAGCATCCAGCTGGCCGCGGCCAAGCCGGACATGGTGGCATCGGCGACGCTCATCTGCCCGGCCGGCCTCGGGCCCGACATCGCCATGGACTACATCAACGGCTTCATCGAGGCGAGCCGCGGCAAGAAATTGGAGCCGGTGTTGCAGATGCTGGTCGCCAACCCGGCGCTGGTCACCCGCGACATGATCGAGGACGTGCTGAAATTCAAGCGCATCGACGGCGTCGAGACCGCGCTGAAGAAAATGCGCGACGCCCTCTATCCCGGCGGCCGCCAGGCCGATGCGCTGCGCGACAGCCTGGGGAAGCTGAAGGCGCCCGTGCAGGTCGTCGTCGGCGCCAAGGACCGGGTCATCCCGGCCGCCCATGCCCAGGGGCTGCCGGGGAACGTGAAGGTCCATGTGATCGAGAACGCCGGCCACATGCCGCACATGGAGGCGTCGAGCGAGGTCAACCGCTTGATCGACGAGATCGCGGGATAGTCCCTGCCCTTTCTAGTACGGGCGCGCCGAGGAGATGCGGTCGTTCCACTTCCTGTTGGCGTTGAAGGCGCCGGCGACCTTCGAGCATTCGCCCGTGTAGTTGACCCCGCTGCAGACGATCCAGTTGCCCTGCACCTGCAGGCTGGATGTCCGCCTGTCGAAGTTGAAGGCGCGGAGGTCCGGCGCCGGCCCCGTGAGCTGGAGCGTGCGGCCGCTGAAATTGAAATCCTGGTACAGGGTCAGGCTCGAAAAATTGCCGCCCTGGCCGCCGCCGCACATCAGCCGGCCGTTGTCGTTGGCGACCGGCCCGTAAGGGCAGGCGCCCAGATTGAGCCTGGCGTCCTCCCAGCGGCCGTTGATGGTCCGGCATTCGGCATGGAGCGTGCGGCCGTCGACGTAGCCGTTGCGGCAGCTGGCGCGCCAGCTGCCCGGAGGCAGGCTGCCGGGATTGCCGGCCTGGCCGCCCTGGCAGCGGAGGGTGCCGTTGTCGTTGAAGATGTCGCCTTGGCACCGCTTGTAGTACAGGCTGCTCTCGAGCCAGTAGCCC
>JBGPEQ010000631.1:0-2520 GCA_041482855.1 Dongiaceae bacterium
CTCGGCGCCTGCGCCATCCTCACCGCTTTCAACTTCCCGGTCGCGGTGTGGTCGTGGAACGCCGCCATCGCGCTGGTCTGCGGCAACGCGCTCGTCTGGAAGCCCTCGGAGAAGACGCCGCTCACGGCGCTGGCCTGCCAGAAGATCTTCGAAGCCGCGGCGCAGCGCTTCGGCGCGACGCCGGCGCATCTGTCGCAGGTGGTGATCGGCAAGCGCGACGCCGGCATGCAGCTCGTCGACGACCCCCGCGTGCCGCTGGTCAGCGCCACCGGCAGCTCGCGGATGGGCCGCGAGGTGGCCCCACGCCTAGCGGCGCGCTTCGGCCGCGCGCTGCTGGAGCTCGGCGGCAACAACGGCATGATCGTGGCGCCCTCGGCCGATCTCGACCTCGCCGTGCGCGCCATCGCCTTCTCGGCCGTCGGCACGGCCGGCCAGCGCTGCACCAGCCTGCGCCGCCTGATCGTGCAGGAGCGCGTCTACGACCGCCTGCTGCCGCGCCTGAAGAGCGCCTATGGCAGCGTCAAGGTCGGCGACCCCCGCGAGCCCGGCACACTCATCGGCCCGCTGATCGACGGCGCCGCCTTCGAGCGCATGCAGGAGTCCCTGAAGCGCGCCGCCGCCGATGGCGGCAAGGTGTTCGGCGGCGAGCGCGTCCGGCTCAACAAGCTGCCCGACGGCTTCTACGCCAGGCCCGCGATCGCCGAGATGCCGCGCCAGACCGAGGTCGTGCGCGAGGAGACCTTCGCACCCATCCTCTACGCCATGAAGTACCGGAAGTTCGAGGATGCGATCGCCCTCCACAACGACGTGCCGCAGGGCCTGGCCTCCTGCATCTTCACGACGGACCTGCGCGAGGCCGATCGCTTCATGGCGGCGGCCGGCAGCGACTGCGGCATCGTCAATGTGAACATCGGCCCGAGCGGGGCGGAGATCGGCGGCGCCTTCGGCGGCGAGAAGCAGACCGGCGGCGGCCGCGAATCCGGCTCCGACGCCTGGAAGGCCTACATGCGCCGCGCCACCAACACCATCAACTACTCGGACTCCCTGCCCCTCGCCCAGGGCATCAAGTTCGACGTCGGCTGAGTCCGCCCGCGCCTTACGATCCCTGGTCCGGCAGGAACTTGGCGAGGTCGGCGAGGGTGGCCCGGCGTTGGCTGTCATCCGGCTTCGTCGGTTCGGATGGTGCCGCGACTTCTTCCTTCGCAGCCGCGTTCTTTTCCAATGCCTTGCGCGCCCGGAGGACGACGGCGTTGAGGTCGCCTTGTGTGCAGAGGCCGAGCAGCACCGGATCGCGCGGGCGCAGGTTGGTGAAATTCCAATGGCTGCGATCGCGCACGGCGGCGATGGTCTGCTTGGTCGTGCCGATCAGCTTGGAGATCTGGGCGTCGCTCAGTTCGGGATGATGGCGCACCAGCCAGGCCACCGCATCCGGCTTGTCCTGGCGCTTGGCGACCGGCGTGTAGCGCGGACCCTTGGTCCGCGGCGCCGGCAGCGGGATGGTCGACTTCTGCATCTTCAGGTGCTCAGCGGGATCGGCCTCGCAGCGCGCGATCTCTTCCTTCGTCAGCTGGCCGTTGACGGTGGGATCGAGGCCGACGATGCCGATCGCCACTTCCCCGTCGGCGATGCCCTGCACCTCCAGGGAATGCAGGCTGCAGAATTCGGCGATCTGCTCGAAGGTGAGGGTGGTGCTCTGCACCAGCCACACCGCGGTTGCCTTCGGCATCAGCAACTGGGCCATCGTTGTATCCTCCGCTAGTCAAAGTCCCGCCGCTTGCGGCCCGCCGGCGAGTTGACCGGCAAGCCGTCGCTTCGACCGATCCCTGATGTGGGACTAGATCAGCCTGAATGCGAGGGAGGCGCTGGAAATAGCACTGTTTAGGCGGTGCCGCCAGCGTGAATTTCCCCTATTCCGTGGTCAGCACGATCTTCCCGATATGCGCGCTGGATTCCATGAGCCGATGGGCATCGGCCGCCTTGGCGAGCGGGAAGGTGGCGTGGATGATCGGCGCCACGCTGCCGGCATCGAGCAGGGGCCACACCTTCTTGCGCAGCGCGTCCGCGATCACGCCCTTCTCGGCCACCGAGCGCGGCCGCAAGGTCGAGCCGGTCAGCGTCTGCCGCTTCATCATGAGCGGCAGCAGGTTGATCTCCGTCGTGCTCCCTTTCAGGAACGCGATCTGCACCAGGCGGCCCTCCAGGGCGAGGACCTTGAGGTTGCGGAGGATGTAGTCGCCGCCGACCATGTCGAGGATCACATCGACGCCGCGCCCCGCGGTCGCCTTGGACACGACCTCGACGAAGTCCTCCGTCCGGTAGTCGACCGCAACCTCGGCGCCGAGCTTGCGGCAGGCCGCGCATTTCTCGGCTCCCCCGGCAGTGGTGAAGACGCGCGCGCCGAAGGCCTTGGCCAGCTGAATCGCGGTGGTCCCGATGCCACTCGATCCGCCATGAACCAGGAAGCTCTCGCCCGACTTCAGACGACCGCGATCGAACACATTGGTCCACACCGTGAAGAAC
>JBGPEQ010000632.1:0-2508 GCA_041482855.1 Dongiaceae bacterium
ATGGAAGATCTGCCTCTTTCAACCGACCCGCCGGCGGCGCCCCGACTCACACCCTGGATCGCTCCAGGACGGAGCCCAAACGCACCTTTCGGTCAACGAGCGGCCCGAGGGCCAACCCGTCGCCTGTCCGATCCGCCGCACTGCGCAGGGAAGAGGGCGGATCGACCGGAAGGCAAGCCGTCACGAAAGACGCTCGACCCCCATCCCGACCGTTTACCGCACGAGCGTACCCGTACGGGAGGCGGCCGGCACCGGACGATTGGCGCCCCCTGCGGGAGGCAATCGCCCGCGGACTGCACGGAGCGGCCCGGCGACCCTCGCTTTCGCGAAGCCCCCTTGGGTGCACCGAAGTCCAACCAAGAGAACCGAAGCACTCGGCAATCCGACGCTTACGCGTACCATGGCTACCTTGAGAGAACTCGATCGCGCTCGCAATAAGAAAGTTAAGTACTCGCAAAAATATCTGTGAGTAATTTTCGTGGTGGCGCACAATCGCTGCACAAATTATCCCCAGTTCGATCCACAGGCGTTTTTGACTCCATCCTCGTCGCGACGCGAAATATCAACGCGGGCTGGTGAGTTGCGCGCGAAAATTAATCGACTTCGGAAGATCGCTCATAGCGCCGGCGCCTCCGCGGCGGGCGCCATGTTGCGCTGCGATAGCGGCGTTGACTTGGCGGCGGCGCGCCGTCTAAATGGATCGCGCCCGCACCGATCGGAGCCGGGACCCAGGACTTGAGCATGCCGTCGCCGCTGCGGCCGTTGTCGCCTCATCTGCAGATCTATCGCTGGCAGCTGACTTCGGTGCTGTCGATCCTGCATCGCATCACCGGCGTAGCGCTCGCCGCTGGCACGCTGTTGTTGGTCTATTGGCTCGTCGCGACGGCCGCCGGACCGGCGGCGTTCGCGACGGCGCAGGAGTTCATCGGCTCGATCCCGGGACGGCTGCTGCTGTTCGGCTGGACGGTGGCGCTCTTCTATCATCTCGCCAACGGCATCCGGCATCTGCTGTGGGATGCGGGGCGCGGCTTCGAGCTGCGCACCGCCTATGCCTCGGGCTGGGCCGTCGTCATCGCCGCCGTGGCGCTCTCGCTCATCGCCTGGATCGTCGGCTATGCGTCGCGGGGAGGCGGGATGTGAGCGAGACCGGACGCGCATTCCGCACGGAACTCGGCCGCGTGCGCGGCCTCGGCGCGGCCAAGGAGGGCGTGCAACATTGGTGGATGCAGCGCGTCTCGGCGATCGCGCTGGTGCCGCTGACGCTGTGGTTCGTGATCGCGCTGGTCGCCCACACCGGCGCCGATTATGCGACCGCGCGAGCCTGGCTCGGCTCGCCCGTCACCTTCGGATTGATGGTGCTGCTGATCGGCGCGACCTTCTATCACGCCCAGCTCGGCCTGCAGGTCGTCATCGAGGACTATGTTCATGGCGAGGCCTGGAAGATCGCGCTCATTCTGCTGACGAAGCTCGCCAGCCTGGTGCTGGCGCTGGCCGCGATCGTCGCCCTCCTGGTCATCGCGTTCGGACGCTAGGCACGGCATGGCGGACAAGAAGGGCAACGGCGCGACGGCACCGGCGATCAACGGGCAGGCCTATAAGATCGTCGATCACACCTATGACGTGGTCGTCGTCGGCGCCGGAGGCTCGGGGCTGCGCGCCACGTTCGGCATGGCCGAGAAGGGACTGCGGACCGCCTGCATCACCAAGGTGTTCCCGACCCGCAGCCACACCGTGGCCGCCCAGGGCGGCATCAGCGCCGCTCTCGGCAACATGGGCGAGGACGACTGGCGCTGGCACATGTACGACACGGTCAAGGGATCGGATTGGCTCGGCGACCAGGACGCCATCGAGTACATGGTGCGCGAGGCGATTCCCGCCATCATCGAGCTTGAGCATTACGGCGTGCCTTTCAGCCGCACCGAGGAAGGCAAGATCTATCAGCGGCCGTTCGGAGGCATGACCACGAAATTCGGCGAAGGTATCGCGCAGCGCACCTGCGCCGCCGCCGACCGCACCGGCCACGCCATGCTGCACACGCTCTACCAGCAGGCGTTGAAGCATTCGGCCGAATTCTTCGTCGAGTACTTCGCCCTCGACCTCATCACGGACGAGGGCGGCGTGCGCGGCGTGATCGCGTGGAACCTGGACGACGGCACCATCCACCGCTTCCGCGCCAAGATGACCGTGCTGGCCACCGGCGGCTACGGGCGAACCTATTTCTCCTGCACCTCCGCCCACACCTGCACCGGCGACGGCAACGCCATGGTGCTGCGCGCCGGCCTGCCGCTGCAGGACATGGAGTTCATCCAGTTCCATCCCACGGGCATCTACGGCGCCGGTTGCCTGATCACCGAGGGCGCGCGCGGCGAGGGCGGCTATCTCACGAACTCCGAGGGCGAGCGCTTCATGGAGCGCTACGCCCCGCACGCCAAGGACCTGGCCTCCCGCGACGTGGTCTCGCGCTCGATAACGATCGAGATTCGCGAGGGGCGTGGCGTGGGGCCGGAG
>JBGPEQ010000633.1:0-2504 GCA_041482855.1 Dongiaceae bacterium
GAAACCGCAGATGAACGCAGACGAACGCGGATAAGGGATCCTTGCGCGCCTGCGGCGCGCGATAATCTCATCTGCGTTCATCCCCTCTGACCTGCCCGCCGTACGACTTCGGCAGGCGGGTCCGCGTTCATCTGCGTTCCCCTTTCTTCTCTGCGTCCTCTGTGCTCTCTGTGGTGAATCCCTCGTCGTCTTGGTCCCTTGCCCGCCCGCGCAAACTGGTTTCAAATCGCGCCTGCGAGTGGCGCATTCAAAGGGGCCATCACCAATGTCGAAAGACTTCGAAATCGTCGACGAACGATTCCGCACCATGATTCTGGGGAATGCCTGGGTCGAGAAGCTGCATGGCGGCATGCTCTGGGCGGAAGGGCCGGTGTGGTTCGCCGACGGCCAGTACCTGCTGTGGAGCGACATCCCCAACAACGTCATCCTGCAATATTGCGAGGGGGCGGGCGTGCGCGTCTTCCGCCATCCCTCCAACAACACCAATGGCCATACCCGCGACCGCGAAGGCCGCCTCGTCAGCTGCGAGCATCGGGGACGCCGCGTCAGCCGCACCGAGCTCGACGGCTCCGTCACCGTGCTGGCCGACCGCTACAAGGGCAAGCGGCTGAACTCGCCCAACGACGTCGTCGTGAAGTCCGACGGCACCGTCTGGTTCACCGATCCGCCCTACGGCATCATGAGCGACTACGAGGGCAAGAAGAGCAAGAGCGACATCGGCGCCAACTATGTCTACCGCCTCGATCCCGCCAGCGGCGCGCTCACGGTCGTCGCCGACGATTTCGACAAGCCCAACGGCATCGCCTTCTCGCCCGACGAGAAGACGCTCTACGTCGCGGACACCGGCGGCTCCCACGATCCCGACGGCGCCCACCACATCCGCGCCTTCGACGTGATCGGCGGCAAGAAGCTGGCCAACGGCCGCGTCTTCGCCGAGATCGATCCCGGCCTCGCCGACGGCTTCCGCCTGGACACCGACGGCAACGTCTGGACCTCCGCCGGCGATGGCGTGCATGTCTATTCGCGCAAAGGCGAGTTGCTCGGCAAGATCCTGGTGCCGGAGGTGGTGTCGAACGTCTGCTTCGGCGGGGCGAAGCGCAACCGCCTGTTCATCACAGCGACCTCGTCGCTCTACGCCGTCTATGTCGGCGCCACCGGCGTGCTGAAGCCGTAAGAGGAGATCCGGCGATGGCGAAACTGGCGGGCGAACTGCTCTACCGCATGAGGCTCGAGGTCGGGCCGCCCTTCGATATCGGCTCCGGCCCGCGCGGCCACCGCATGGTGATTCCGTTCAAGGGCGGCCGCTTCGAGGGGCCGAAGCTGAGCGGCGAGGTGCTGATAACCGGCGGCGACTGGCTGCTCCAACGCTCCGACGGCGTCATGGAACTGGACGTGCGGCGCACCCTCCGCACCGACGACGGCCACTTCATCTACGCCCACTATCGCGGCATCCTCGCCGGCAGCGCCGACTCCATGGCGCGGCTCGGGCGCGGCGAGCCGGTGCCGGCCGCGGAGCTCTATTTTCGCACCACGCCGGTCTTCGAAACAGGATCGGAGAAATACGCCTGGCTCAACCGCATCATCGCCGTCGGCATCGGCGCCATCACGGCCAGCGGCGCCGAGTTGGAAGTGTTTCAGATTCTGTAGTCCCAAAACGGAGTGACTTGACAAAGATTGCCAAATTCTGCCATCGTCTCGATGAGATAACGGCGTGAGACGATGATGGCGACCATGAACGTATCGCTCCCCGACCCCCTGAAGGATTGGGTGGAGACGCAGGTAAAAACCGGACGCTACGCTAATGCCAGCGACTACGTTCGCGACCTGATCCGCCGCGATCAAGAGACCAAGGATGCTCTGATCGACGCGCTTGAAAAGGGCGCTGCCAGCGGAAGGAGTCGTCGTACGATTGACGACATCTGGCAGGCAGCGAAGCGGAAGGCGGCGAGTGGCAAGGTATAGCCTTTCCAGAGAGGCTGAGGCAGACCTCAACGACATCTTCCGCTATTCGATTGAAACCTTCGGTCTAGAGCGAGCCGAGCGCTACTATCTTGCCCTTGAAGACTGCCTGCAGCGCGTCGCCGAATTGCCCGCGCTGGGGCGGGCCATCGTAGGGCGGAGCCGCACGTTCTTTCAGTACAATTGCCAGCGGCACGGCATTTTCTACGTCACTGCCGATGACGGCGTTTTTGTCGTGCGTGTTCTCCATCTCACGATGGATCTCGATAGACATCTGCCCGAGTAATCGGCGAACCGGTTGGTAGTCCTACCCCTGCACCTTCGCGCTGCGGCCGTTGACAGCGCTTTCATCAGACTTTATAGCTCACTTTACCCGATCCGCGGGAGGATAGTGGGGCTTCGCAAGAAACAGGTCCGTCGACCGCTGCAAGCGGCGAGCCCGCTTCCCGCACCGTGGCTGCGGCCGAAGAAACACCGATCGATAGGGAGGAGTTCCGAATGAAACGCACGTCATATCTGCGCCTTCTGGCAAGCGTAGGCGCAAC